>JAISDM010000091.1 GCA_031264885.1 Peptococcaceae bacterium
GATTCCGTATCGATTCCCGTGGACGGCTTGCGTATGCTGTATACTTGCGGTGTTCGCCGTAACGTGGGTCACCATACGGTATTCGGCGTCTCGCCTTCGCGGCGGTAATACGATAGAAACGATCCGCGCAGAGAGCGGACGGTAAATTGAAACAGGGTTTAGAATATTGCAATATTTTTCAGGCGTTTGCCCGGCGTATATTCTTTACTTACAAGTCGAAACGTGTTACAATCAATACCGGCAAACGGCTTGTTCCGGCTGTTTGAATAACAAAAACGGAGGACGCAGAGGCGGGTTCGCGTCCCATCCCCTCTGGATGTCCTCAACAGAAAGGTATGGTTTGGACAATGAACAAAGTACATCGTTTTCTTATTTTGGCGCTCGTTTCACTGATGCTGGGGGCCGCGGCGGCGGCTTGCGGGTCCAATGAGACTCAGGCGCCGGCGCAGACCCCCGCCGAAACCCAGACGCAAGCCCCAACAGAGGCTGCGGCGGAGGTGGATTATACCGTGCCCGTGCCTTTGCCGGCCGGTACGGAGGCGGCTTCGGGGCTGGTATTAAAGGAAGGGGACAAAATCACGGTCTATGACTATGACAAAGTTCCTTTTACGTTCAAGGCGGGCAGCATCCAAAAAATGATCAATCTCTGGCCGGCCAACACGGCCGGTGTATTGGCGCTGGGCGCGGAGCCGTTTTTCATCGCGAACATCGGTATGACGTCGCCTTATCAGACGCTGATGTTCCCGGACTACGCGGCCTTGTCCTCCGTATCCATGACCGTTCAGGGCACGAGCAACATCAACTCCGAAGCCATCCTTGCCATGGAGCCGGATCTGATCATTTCACATCCTACGTCGATTGAGCAGTGGCGTTCCCTGGAGGCGGAGTCCGGCGTCGACTTGCCGGTGATCAATGTGAATTTTACCTCATATGACGAAATGAAAACCACCTATAAAATCGTCGGCGCGATTCTGGGCGGCGAAGTGGAAAGAAGAGCGGAGATTTGGGCGCAAATGCTGACAGACAATGTGGACCGGATCGCCCGGGGACTTGCGGGCGTCACGGATACGCCCATCGTTTTTTATTCCGCGGGCGGGGAGAATATGGGCGGCACCCTGGGCATGAACGACCTGAGCCAGTCTGTCGTCACGAACGAGTGGTGTACCTATGCCGGCGGCAAATACTGGCCGAAGTGGATGCTTGAGCAGGGCAAAACCGTGGCCATGAGCAACAATGCTGTGAATCCGGAAGCGATCTTGGACAATCCTCCGGCCAAAATTTTCATCGGCGGCGGCCAGACGGAGGCGATGAACGCGATCCTGGACGGATCCTCCGAGGATCCCTGGACAGGCATCGTGAAGAACCTCGGGGACGGAAACGCGAAGTATATTCCCTACGCGCTTTTTGACTGGGCGCGGTTCGGCGCGGAAAGCGCCTTAATGGTGCTTTGGGCGGCACGGGAAATCCATCCGGATGTTTTTGCCGACCCCGCCACTGACGCGTATATTGACATGCATGCGGAAACGAAGGCGTTTTACAAGGATTTTGCCGGATACGATATCAGTGACGGGAATGTGGACAACATCCTCGCGGGTCTGCCGCCCGCGGGAACCAACTGATGCCGGGAGGGGAGCGGGACGTTTTTGTCCCTGTTCTGACCGTGTCTGTTGCCCTTACGTTTGTCGTGTTCGTCCTCAGCATCTCCATCGGGATATATCATGTGCCGTTCTTTGACGTCATACGGATCATCGCGTCCAAATATATCCCGAGTCTGAATATCGAGCCCAACTGGCCCATCCAGTCGGAAGTCGCGGTCAACAGCATCCGTCTGCCCCGGGCGATCGCGGCGCTGATCATCGGCGGCGGGCTGGCGGCGGCCGGCGCCGCTTACCAGAGCATGTTCAAGAATCCGATGGTTTCCCCCGATATATTGGGGGTTTCCTCGGGGGCGTCGGTGGGCGCCGCTTTGGCTATTTTTTTCAGCGCCAAAATCATCTGGATTGAATTGGGGGCGTTTATTGGCGGCGTCGCCGCGGTGATGATCACGATGACGGTGCCGAGGATCATCAAGAACGATTCCGTCATTATTCTTGTGCTGGCGGGCATCATCGTCGGCAGCATGGCCAGCGCCCTGATGAGCATTATCCGCATGATGGCGGATCCGGCCACGACGCTGGCGGACATTACCTATTGGACGATGGGTTCGCTGACCAGGGCCAAGATGAGCGAGCTGGCCCTGATCGTTCCCGTGATGCTGGCGTGTCTGATCTTGCTTCTTTTGATGCGCTACCGGCTCAATGTGATGTCTTTAGGCGAAAACGAGGCCAAAATGCTGGGAATCAATATTTCCAGGCAAAGAACGGTTGTGATTGTTTTGTCAACGCTTTTGACCGCGTGCTCTGTCAGCGTCGCCGGAACCGTCGGCTGGGTGGGGCTGGTGATACCGCATATCACGCGTATGATCACGGGACCCGATAATAAAAAAATGCTGCCGGTGGCGCTGTTTCTGGGCGGCATCTTTATGATGGCGATGGACATGCTCGCGCGGTCCTTGTCGGTGATGGAAATACCCCTGAGCGTGTTGACCGGGCTAATCGGTTCGCCGATATTCTTCGTCGTTCTGTTGAAACAGAGAAAGTCGCTGCTATGAAGCCGGTACTAAAGGCCAATCGGCTGAGTTTTTATTATCAGGCCGGGCGGGTCGTTTTCCAGGATGTGGATCTGGAGGTAAACGCCGGCGAGATACTGACGATTCTGGGCACGAACGGCGCCGGCAAGAGTACGCTGCTGAACTGTGTGGCGGGACTGCTGAAGCCGGTGCGGGGTGAAATCATTCTGGCCGGCAGGAATCATACGGACATGACCTTTCAGGATGTGGCCAGGGTCATCGGCTATGTGCCGCAGATCAACAGCCCCGCCTACGCCTACAGTGTGCTTGAGTTTGTCGTGATGGGGCGAACCCCTTATATCGGCGCTTTCTCGACGCCGAAAAAGAGGGATTACCAAATAGCGGAGCAGGCCCTTGAACGCATGGGCATCCTTCCGCTGGCGTCCAAGCCCTATACGGAGATCAGCGGCGGGGAGCGCCAGTTGGCGACGATTGCCCGGGCGATCGCCCAGGAGGCGCAGCTGATTATGCTGGACGAGCCCACGGCTCACCTGGACTTCGGCAATCAGATGAAGACGGTTAAGGTGGTCAAAAGCCTCGCCGGGGAAGGATACGCGGTGGTCATGACGACCCATGTCCCGGATCATCCGATCTACCTGGGTTCCCGGGTGGCGCTCTTCGAGGACGGTCTTGTCTCGGTGGGCCGGGTGGAGGAACTGATCACCGAAAAACGGCTGTCTGATTTGTATGGAATCCCATTGAAACTGATCCATACGGAAGAAGTGGCGAGACCGGTCTGCGTGGCGGTGTAAGTTCAAAAAACTGGGTGTAGATAAAAATATAGGGTATATAATCAATTGCAGGGGACGCCGCTTTCGGCGTCCCGCTTTACATTGCGCTGCAAAACGCAGAAACAAATGGATGAGGTTAGGCAGGAGGAATCATGCTGTACTCGGCGATATGGCCGCGCATGTACATGTCAGCGATGCGTTTTGCGTCTCTCTTGTCGTTTTTCTTGTCTCTGGGCGCCTTGACGTATTTTGGGTGGACTTGCTTTAGAAATATGTTATAATCAGCATATGAGAATCAAAGGAGGGTACGTATAATGGCTATCAATCGTATAGAAATTAAGGATTTCCTCGTTTTCAAAGGCGAGTTCGATGTGGATTTTGTCTTCGGCGTGAATGTGCTTATCGGCGGTAACGGTACGGGCAAGACGACGCTGTTGAAAGCTATGTACGGACTAGTTAACGAGAAACTATCAAGTTGTTTTTATACGATAAACGCAAAAGACGACGTCGCGTATGGCGACAGGAGGGGGAGTATCCGTTTGCTCTATGGCGCGGAATCATCCGTCATTCATTTTCAACAGGGCGTATATAGCGAAAACATGGGCGCTGTTGTCCATCCGCTGAATGGAAAAGTCCACAGGCTTGAAGGTGGGTTTTCGTCATATGGCATTACTGGCAAGCCCTTTGATAATCCTACTGTTTATATACCGGAAAAAGATATGCTGTCACATTCGATTGGAATGCTTGCATTGAAACATGAGCGGCCAACGGTTCCCTTTGACGACACTTTAACCGACATTATCGCTAAAGCGCAGCTATATCCCAAAAAGGAAAAGCTCAACGATCCATTATGCGCCAAAATCAGAGAAATCATTGGGGGTGAGGTCGCCTATGACAACGACACGTTCATAATAATCAAAGACAAAAACAATGGCCAAAGTCAGGTCGCTTTTTCAATGGAAGCTTCCGGTTATAAAAAGTTGGGATTGCTGTGGAAACTCATTCGGAACGGGTTGCTGGAAAGCGGCGCCATCCTCTTCTGGGACGAACCCGAGAATAGCCTGAATCCCGAGCTCGTGCCTGTGCTTGTGGGTATTCTCCTTGAGCTTTCGCGAAATGGTGTGCAAATATTCATTGCCACACACAGCGAGTTATTGGCAAGCTACTTTGCCGTCAGCCGCCAAAAGGGCGATGCCGTGATGTTTTATTCGTTGTATAAAGATGGAGAGCAAATAAAATATGACAGAGATGATCGTTTTGATCTGCTTGAGCCCAATACATTGACGGAGGAACCCGTGCGGTTATATGAAAAACAGATCGTGAGGGGGCTTGGCGGCAATGAGTAGCAATGTAATCACTGAAAGCGGCATGGATTTTGCCGCTGACAACACATTTCATATTGAGAAATCGCAGTTCTATACTCGGCTAAGAGATGGGGTCAGGTCGGTCGAGTTCGTCCGGGTCTTGAACGATAAGCTAATGTTTGTCGAAGCAAAAACGTCATTTGCCAATCCGCATAATCCTGACAAGAACAACTACGTCAAGTTTCAGTCAGCGGTAGAAGAAATCTGTGAAAAGTTCATACATACACTGAATATGTACTCGTCAGTTGAAGTCGGAACGGCGGAAGAACCGTTTCCGGACAGTTTTATACCGCCGTCAAAGGTATCGCTTGTGTTTGTGCTGGTGGTAAAGAATCATGAAAATGAGTGGTGTACGCCAATACACGAAAAGTTAGTAAAATCTTTGCCCACCTATCTGAAAAAGATTTGGAGACCAAAGGTGTACGTCATTAACCATGAAACCGCAAAGAAATTAAATTTAATCGCCAGTTGACAGCTTCTCCTGTTCGATTGGGCGTTATTCATACTTGTATATACTCCGGTGGGTTTTGATGGCCTCCATAACGTTCATTTACAGGCGCCTCTGAGATATACTATGTCTGCTTATGCATTATACTCGTGTACGGAAACATATGCCCCGCTAGCACGGTCTTTTTGGCACGATGCCGCGTCAGGTTTTCACTTGCGTACCACAGCGGGTACGCGGCGTTCAACCTTCCTTGCCTCGTGCCAAAAATCCTCGCGCAATCACGATATATGTTTCCGTACACGAGTATAATAACGAGGAGGGAAAAACTGTAATGCAAGTGGTGTATCATGGAACGGACAATCCGGATTTTGTGCCTGTGTATAATGGTTCCGGAGCATATAATGACTACGGGAGCGGCTTATATTGTACTGAAGATATTGAGCTTGCCCGTGAATGGGCTTGTAAATTTCAAGATAAGAAAACAGGCTATGTCTTTTCATACGGCGCGGTTCTTGATGGACTTAACGTATTGCGTCTCGCGTCGTCTGAATATACTGTTTTGAACTGGCTGGCTCTGATTATTAAGCACCGGATGAGTTCGAACTGGTCAGCCCTCGTCAAGGGGCGGGCTCAGCAATTTGTCGAACGCTTCGCGCCCGATACCGGTTTATATGACGTTATCATCGGATATAGGGCAAATGACAGTTATTTTGCGTTTGCCCAAGAATTCCTCAATGTGGCGCTGACGGTGGGACAACTGTCAAGAGCGTTTGACTTAGGCAGATTAGGCTTACAGATCATGTTGAAAAGTGAACGGGCATTTTTGCCTGAATATCTTAAACCAATGGGTAGTGAAACAATTGACGCGCATAATTATGACGGGTACAACCGAACCTATATCAAGCGTGACGCTTTGGCGCGGGAGACTCTTAATGAAGTCAGGCAGAACTTATATGGCGACGGCAGAACGATCCTTGACATGTTGGAAGGTGTTGGAGGGGGGCCGGAGGCGTGACGGACGCGCTTATGACGGAGTACCTGAGCGAAACATTGGGATGGGCGTTTGCGGAAGCCGTCAACATTGACGGAGATACCGAAGCGGGATTCCTTGCCAAACTCTCTAAGTCCGGTATCCTGACAGACATTGAGGCGCACGCGCCTTATTGTACAACAGGGTGTACAGGTTCCGAGCTTGTGCAGAAGGTTAAGTCCGCCCTTGGGGACAAAAACGCCCCGGTCAATCAGCGATACCCCGGCGATCAAGGGGAACCCTATTGGGTAGGGTATTCCCTGGGGTGGTATCACTGCCGGTCAGGGCGTTCATTCGCGGAGATTTTGTCAATGATTCCGATTGAGTCTTGGAAACGGATGTGCAAATTGTATCACGAATGCAGCGAGGAAAAACTGTACCGCGATTTGGAAGGTATCTTTGCGGGCAAGCCCTGAATGACGGGACGAGAAAGGAACCCTTTGCCTGCGCAAAGGGTTCCTTTCTTGTTTGCGTGTGTATCGAAAGAGCGGTAATAAGCGTTTGTTTTGGCCGTTTTACGCTTCGTCCTGCAAGGCGTCGTAGCCTTCTTCGCCGGTGCGGACTTTGATGACGTTCTCCACATTGCTGATGAAGAGCTTGCCGTCGCCGAAGTTGCCGGTGTAAAGCACCCGTTTGACCGTGTCCACCAGCGTGGGCACAGGCACCTTGCAGATGACGATATCCACTTGCACCTTGGGCAGCAGCTTGGTCTCCACAGGCGTGCCGCGGTAATATTCTCTGGGATGGCCTTTTTGCATGCCATATCCCATGACGCTGGTGATCGTCATACCCGTAATGCCGATGGCGTCCAAGGATTCCTGCAATTTGGACATGCGGTCGTATCCGGTGATGATGGAGACCTTCGTAATTCTTGCGCGCGGGTCCGCCGTGTTGACGATGGGAATGGCCTGTTCCACGGGGACTGCCGGCCTGGGCGGACTGACGGCGACTGCTTCGTCACCGTCCGCCAGAATATTCACCGCCGCCGCAAAGTCGGGGTAGGCTTTGTTGCCGTGTTCGCCGATGTCGAGGCCGTCGATCTCCTCCTGAGCGCTGACACGGATACCGATGGTTTTTTTCAGGACGAGCCATACAAGCGCGGAGGCCGCGAAGCCAAAAACCGCGACGGTAAAAACGCCGAGTACCTGAATGCCGAACAGTCCCAAGCCGCCGCCATAAAAAAGGCCGTTGGCGGGGGACAGGGTGGTGACCCCTTCTTCCGCGAAGAAGCCGATCGCCAATGTGCCCAAAATGCCGCACACCAGATGAACGCTGGTCGCGCCCACCGGATCGTCCACCTTGGCCTTGTCAAACGCGAGAACCGCGAACACCACCACAACGCCGCCGATGGCGCCCAAAAGCAGCGACGCCGGGATGCTCACATAGGCCGCGCCGGGCGTAATGATGACCAAACCCGCGAGACAGCCGTTGATGGTCATGCCCAAGTCCGGTTTGCCGATTTTGAGCCAGCTGGCCGCTGTGGACAGGAGAATACCGGCGATGGCCGCCGTGTTCGTCGTAAGCAGCACATGCGCCACATCGTCCGGGTTCGCGAAGCTGAGAGTCGATCCGGGGTTAAAACCGAACCAGCCGATCCACAGGACAAACACGCCGATGACCGCCAGGCTCATGTTATGCCCGGGGATCGCCCTGGGCTTGCCGTCCTTGCCATATTTGCCGATGCGCGGCCCGAGGATGATCGCGCCCGCCAAGGCCGCCCAGCCGCCTAGGGAATGGACCACGGTACCCCCGGCAAAATCCTGGAACCCCAGAGCCGCCAGCCAGCCGCCGCCCCAGATCCAGTGGCCGATGATGGGATAAATCATCAGTGTCAGGGCAAAGGAAAAGATAATAAAGGCCACATATTTCACACGTTCCGCAACCGCGCCGGAGACGATTGTGGCCGCCGTGCCGCAGAACACAAGCTGCCAAAAGAACTTGATCCAGAACGTAATGGGGGAACCCAAGAGCAGGGTGTCCGGAGCGGTGTAATACCCGGGAATTCCGCTGAGGATCCAAAGGTTCCGCGTGCCGATGAGGGGATTGTCGCTGCCGAACATCAGGCCGAAACCCAGCAGCATGAAGCCGAGGGAAGAAACGGCGAATACGATAAAATTCTTGCTGAGGATGTTGACCGCGTTTTTTGAGCGGGCCATGCCTGATTCTACCGACGCGAAACCGAGATTCATCCAAAAAACCAAAAACGCCGCTATCGTGACCCAAAAAGTATCAATAATAACCTGTGACATAATAAGCACCTGTCCTTCCTTATTTTGAATTAGCGAAAAAACATATGAGCGGATCCGGATTCGGGCGGCAGGATGCCGCCCCTACGGTACCGTGAACGGCGCGTCCGCAGTAGGGGCGGCATTCTGCCGCCCGCCCTTGACAGACGCGAATTTCCAAATTACGATCGCATAAAAAAAGGCGCATGCTTGACGAAACTTTTTGCCGACAAAAAGTTTTCGTCAAAACACACGCCTTTGTGTGAAAGAAATGATTCAGTTTACGCTGTATAGAATCTCCGCGTAGGTGGGGAGGGTCCAGTGTTTCTTGCTGACGATCATTTCCAATTCGTCCACTGTGACCCGCAGCTCGCTCATGGCGGCGAACACGTCGTCCCGGTACGCCTTCGCCGATTCCAGGCTGTCTTCGATGCTTCGGACCGCGATGGTTTGTTCAGAGAGGGTTTCGAGCCTTTGAACCAGAACAACGGATAGGTTGGACAGCTTCTTCAGCAAAACCTCTTCCACCTGGGTGGGGAAGTCGTCTTTGCCCAGGGATTTTTTGCGGGAGATCAGCTTGGCCAGCTCGTTTTGGTAGCCGAAGACAGAGGGGATGATTTCCTGGTTCACAATGTCGATCATGGCCAGGGCTTCGATGTTGATGGTCTTGCAGTAGTTTTCCAGGAAAATTTCGTATCTGGAATGGATCTCCTGCTCGGTCAGCACCTGATGCCGGGTCAGCGCGTCCACGTTTTTTTTGGATAAGTAGCAGGGCATGGCCTCGGGGGTGGTCTTCAGGTTGGAAAGCCCCCGGCGTTCCGCTTCCTTCACCCAGGCGTCGTCGTAGCCATTGCCGTTGAAGATGATCCGCTTGTGTTCCTTGATGGTTTTTTTGATGAGAGCGCCCAGATCCTGCATAAAATTGCTTGAATGTTCCAATTGATCGGCAAATTGGCAAAGCACGTCTGCCACAGCCGTGTTCAGTATGAAATTGGGGCCGGATATGGAGAAGGCGGAGCCCAGCATCCGGTATTCAAATTTGTTGCCGGTGAAGGCGAAGGGGGAGGTGCGGTTCCGGTCGGTGGTGTCCTTGGGGAAATGTGGCAGCACCGTGGCGCCGATTTCCATCTGGATCCGCTCTTTGCCGTGGTAATCCGAGCCGGCTTCCAGGGCGTCCAGAATATCGTTGAGTTCCTCGCCCACGAAGATGGAGACAATGGCGGGGGGCGCTTCGTTGGCGCCCAGGCGGTGATCGTTGCCGGCGCTGGCCACCGATACCCGCAGCAGATCCTGATACTCGTCCACCGCCTGTATGACCGCCACCAGAAAGAGAAGGAACTGGGCGTTGTCAAAGGGCGTTTCTCCCGGTTCCAGGAGGTTTGCGCCGGTGTCGGTGGAGAGGGACCAGTTGTTGTGCTTGCCGCTGCCGTTGATGCCCGCGAAGGGCTTCTCGTGGAGCAGGCAGGCCAGTCCGTGCTTGTCCGCGATGCGTTTCATCAGTTCCATGGTCAGCTGGTTGTGATCCGCCGCGATGTTGGTGGTGTCAAAGATGGGCGCCAGCTCGTGTTGGGCCGGGGCGACCTCGTTGTGCCGGGTTTTGGCCAGAATCCCCAGCTTCCACAGCTCCTCGTCCAGCTCTTTCATAAAAGACGAGACCCGGGCCTTGATGGCGCCGAAATAATGGTCGTCCAGTTCCTGGCCCTTAGGGGGTCTGGCGCCGAAGAGGGTCCGGCCGCAGTAGACCAGGTCGGGGCGCTTCAGATACATCTCTTTGTCAATGAGAAAATATTCCTGTTCCGGGCCTACGGTGGTGATGACTCTCTTGACGCTTTTGTTGCCGAACAGCCGCAGAATACGGAGGGCTTGCCGGTTCAGGGCGTCCATGGACCGGAGCAGGGGGGTCTTCTTGTCCAGGGCTTCGCCGCTGTAGGAGCAGAACGCGGTGGGTATACACAGAGAGCCGTCCTTGATGAAGGCGTAAGAGGTGGGATCCCAGGCGGTGTATCCCCGGGCCTCGAAGGTGGCGCGCAGCCCCCCGGAGGGGAAGCTGGACGCGTCCGGTTCGCCCCGGACCAGTTCCTTGCCCGAGAATTCCATGATGATCTGATCGTCTCCCACCGGCGCGATGAAGCTGTCGTGTTTCTCCGCGGTGACGCCGGTCATGGGCTGGAACCAGTGGGTGAAGTGCGTGGCGCCTTTTTCCACGGCCCAGTTCTTCATGGCGTTTGCCACCACGTTGGCCACGTCCAGTTCCAGGTGGCGGCCTTCCGCGATGGTTTTTTTCAGGGCTTTGTAGATGTCTTTCGGCAGCCTCAGCCGCATCACCGGATCGTTAAAAACCATGCTGCCATAGAGATTTGGAATATCGTTCATAGCATAACCTCCCCAAATTAATTTCTGGCCCACGAAAAAAGCGCCGCGGGCATGTCCCACAGCGCCTTTGCTGTTTACGAGAAAAATATACCATGAGTTTTTTCCCTTGTCAAGCGTTTTTGCGACAAAAATTTCGACCCGCAGCCTCAAAGCCTCAATACGTCCGGTTCCGAAAATGATAGATTTTCTTTAGCCTTTCGAGGATTTCAAACACGACGGGGCATACTTCCGCGTGTCCCAATATTCCGAGAAGGCTGAATAATCTCTCCGGCTGATTCGTATAAGGAAAGTCCCTGCATGAGTTCGGCCGGCACTCCTGAATCCGGCATTGCCCGCCGCCCGTCAGGAAACAGCAGGGCTTCTCTTTTGTTTCGTAGCCTCCATCCATGGGATTGAGGCGGAGGTAATTATTTATGAAGTCGTCTTTGGTTTGTCCGAGGAATTGGGAGATGGCGGCTATTTCGTCATCTCCCAATGAAGTGTTGTACTCTTTGCAGCAGTTGCGGCATTGGCCGCAGTCATACGGTACAAACAATTCATTGTGCAGCTTTAGAAAATGCGCGTCCAATTCGTCGATGTCCGCGCGGTTTTTTAGAAATGCCCTGAATTTTATGTTTTGGTTCTCAAGTTTTTTTGACGCTTTCTTGACTTCGGACGGTGTGACCATAAATATGCACCTCGGCTTTTTTATAATGATATCCCGATTATACACGAATTCTTAATGAATATCAAGTCAAGGACGGGCGGCAGGATGCCGCCCCTACAGGCGCCTACAGGCGCGTTTCGCTAAACCTTCGCTAAACAATGCCAGGCTGCGAATCGCAGAGGCTTGAACAATGCGCTTGTACGCTGTATAATATGCACTGTCTTAGATGGGCGGCGCGACAACCGCAGACAGCCGAAGAAGGAGGCCCCGCGCGTGACGAATCGACATAACGCGAAAATCCGCTTTTCGCTCGCTTTGCTTGCCATATTGCTTATATCCGGCGCGGCGTTCTATGCCGTTTCCGTTCCGCGCCACATGGGAGAGGCGGCGGCGGTGGGCGGCGTTCTCGACCTCACGGGCGCGGACTTTGACCGGCTGATCTATCCCCTTGACGGCGAATGGGAGTTTTACTTCGGCCGTTTTTACACGCCGGAGGACTTCGCTGCGGGCGTCCCGGAGGGCGGAACGCTTATCCAGGCGCCGTCGATGTGGAACGACGCGGGTTTCCCGGCGGAGGGTTTTGCCACATACCGGCTGACGGTTCTGACCGAAGAACCTATGCTCATGCTGCGTATACCCGAAATCCCTGACGCCAGCGCGGTGCGGATCAATAGCGAAAAAGTTTTCGAGGCGGGCGTGGCCGGAGCGTCGAGAGAGAACACCGTATCCTCGGTGCGCAGCGCCTTGGTTCCGTTTGCGGCGGAAGGCGGGCGCGCGGAGATCATCCTATGGGCGGCTAATTATGAATGGGTCGGAGGCGGACTGTCCTACAGCGTGGAAATGGGCCGCCCCGGCGTCCTGCAAACTGACGTAGTGGGCCGCATGGTGTGGTTTGCCGTCTTTCTGGGGATTGTGCTGGCCATGTGCCTGTATCACTTGATTTTGTTCTTACACCGGCGCAAAGAGAAGGTTTATCTGATTTTTGCCGTGATGTGCCTAATCGTGTTTGCCCGTTTCGCGATGGAAACCAACGGCCCCGTGCAGTTTCTGCTGCCGGGCGGTTTGGGCAAGGTCCTGACCCGCCTCTATATCGCTCTTTTGCCGCTGCACGCGGCGGCGCTGGTTCTCTTTACCCACGCCGTGTTCCGTCTGCCGGTCAAAGGCTTTCCGCGCCGGGCGATTTACGCGGCGACATTGGCGATTCCCGCCGCGCTCTCTTTGATCATGCCGTTTAATGTTACGGGTGTGAGGTACACGTTTATCTGCCTGATTCCGATGATTATGGCAATGGTGAGCGCGGCGGGATCCGCGCGCCGGGCGGAAAATGTGTATAACGGGCTGTACCTGACCGCCATCGCGATATTCGTCGTGTGGGCGCCTCTGACAAAACTTTTTCTGGGCGACGCGCTGTTTATGCCGGGCGCCGCGTCCAATCTGTTTTTGATCCTCAGCCAATGCGTCATGCTGTCCCAAACCTATGCCGACGCTTTGGCGAAGGAGCAGTTTCTGCTTGCCGACAACGCCGCTCTGGAACGGGTGAACCGGCTCAAAACGGATTTGATGAACACCATATCCCA
>JAISDM010000102.1 GCA_031264885.1 Peptococcaceae bacterium
AATGATAAGATATAGCGCCGGAATGACAGGATATGGCGCCGGAATGATAAGATATGACGCCGGAATGACAGGATATGATAGTTTTCGGACGGACCTGGGCGGCAGAATGCCGCCCCTACATGTGCATCATTCACGGTACCGCCCAACCTGCTCAGGCGCGATTCGCGAAATTACGCTAAAGCGCAAATTCTCAGCGCGGCCAGGCAGGCTTCGATGTCTTCCAGGGTATTCATGCAGCCTGGGCTGATCCGAACCGTACCGCCGCTTTCCAGTGTTCCCGCGGCGCGGTGGGCGTCGGAGGCGCAGTGAAGGCCGCTTCTGACGGCGATGCCGAAGGCGGCGTCCAGCATCAGCGCGGCTTCTCCGGGGGAGGCGGCGTCCAAACGGATCGAGACCACGCTTCCCCGGCGGCGGTCCGGACCCGGGCCGATGATGTGTATGCCCCGGATATCGCGGATGCCTTCTATAAGGCGCTTTGTCAAAGTGTTTTCTTTTCGCTGAATTTCATTGATCCCTTGTTCCAGCAGGAAACGTATGCCTGCGGCCAAACCGGCCAGGCCCGGGGTATTGAGGGTTCCGCTTTCAAATTTCTCAGGCGGATCTTCCGGCTGGAGCAGGGATTCGGACCGGCTGCCCGTGCCGCCTTGAATCAATGGGTTCAGCCGGACGCCTTCACGGATGTAGAGTCCGCCGGTCCCCTGGGGTCCCAGCAGCCCTTTGTGTCCGGGGAACGCCAGCAGGTCGATGTTCATGGATTGTACGTCTATGGGCGCGGCGCCGGCGGATTGAGCCGCGTCCGCCATAAAAAGGAGGCCGTTTTGCCGGCAAAAAGAGCCGATGGCGGCGATGTCGCTGACGGTTCCGGTCACGTTGGAAATGTGTGCGCATACCACCAGTTTGGTATTGGGCCGGAGGGCGCGCTTGACGTCGTCCGGATCCAGGCCGTTGTGAATGTCTGTGGGGATTTTGGTCACTTCGGCGCCGGCCTGTTCCAAATAATACAAGGGCCGCGCCACCGAATTATGCTCCAGCGTACTGGTGATGATGTGATCTCCCGGCCCGACCGCGCCCTTGACGCCCAAGTTCAAAGCGGCGGTGGCGTTGTGGGTAAATATGATTTCATTGGCCGACCGGGCGTGAAACAGGTTTGCGCACAGAAGCCGGGCCTCTTCCACGAGCCGGCCGGCGGCCAGAGACAGCCGGTGCCCGGAACGCCCGGGATTGCCGCAGGCTTCCCGCATGGCTTTGTCCACGGCGAGACAGACGCTTTCCGGTTTGGGAAAGGAAGTGGCTGCGTTGTCCAGGTAAATCATTTGATTTTGCCGGATCAAAACCGTATGACGGGCTTGATTGTTTTGCCCTTGCGGGAATCCTCGAACGCCTGGTTGATGTCTTCCAGATCATAGAAACGGATCAGTTTGTCGAAAGGGAACACGCCGGCTTTGTAATACCGGACCAGCTTTGGGATGAAGGTGTGGGGAACCGAGTCGCCCTCTATCACGCCCATAACCCTCTTGCTGCCTTTAAAGACGGCCTCCATGAGCTTGAGCGGAATGATCTGATCGCCCATGGAGCCCACCAGGGCGCATGTGCCGCGCCTTGTGAGACAGTACATCGATGCGGTGACCAGATCCGCGGCGCCTGAACATTCGACGCTGTAATGCGCGCCGGAGCCTGTATAGCGTATAATTTCCCCGGAAATATCAGGCGTGTCCCTGCCGTTGACCGTATGTGTCGCCCCCAATTCACGGGCTAGGCTGAGCCGTTCCGGCACCGAGTCGATGCCGATGATCTCTGAGCAGCCCGAGATTTTGGCCGCCATGATCGCGGAAAGCCCGACGGCGCCGCAGCCAAAAACCGCGACGGACGACCCCGCTTCCGCTTGGAGCGCGTTGAGAACGGTTCCGGCGCCTGTTTGCACGCCGCATCCCAAGGGTCCCGCCAAGGTGAGATCCATATCGCCGTCGATTTTGACCGTATTGTTCTCGTCGGCAATGGCGAAAGAAGCGAAACTGGATTGGGAGAAATACGCGTGCAGCTTGCTCCCGTCCGAATCGGTCAGCCGGGTGTCGCCGTCGGGGTATACGCCGCTGAAATTGTAGTCCGGCACGCGGACGCAGGACGAGGGATGTCCGGCGCGGCAGTATTCGCAGACGCCGCAGAAATTCTGGGTCAGAACCACATGGTCCCCCGGCTTGACGGTCTTGACCGCTGAGCCGACTTTTTCGACGACGCCCGCGCCCTCATGGCCTAACACAATGGGAAGCGGCGCGCTGCCATGATCCCGGGCGTCGGCGTCGGTGTGACAAACGCCGCAAGACGCCATTTTAATGAGAACGTCCCTTTCCCTGGGCTCGGACAACTCAACCTCTTTGACGACGAAAGGGGCGCCTTTGCCGTAGGTTACGGCTGCTTTGATGAACATGCTGTTTCCGCCTTTCTTGACAGTTTCCTATGTACGTGATGAGTTTATTTTATATTATATTGGCGGTTTCCGCAATTCCGATTGACGGCGAAATTCTTGAATCAATCGTTCAAATGAATTATAATACGCGCGTTCGGTTTGACTTTAGGGGATGGCTGTATTACAATAGGGCATATTGTTGCAATGCGATCCATATTGTGGAAGCTGAGCGGAGGGGGCGCGGTTTTGCCGGCGGAAGTGTTGCTGCG
>JAISDM010000138.1 GCA_031264885.1 Peptococcaceae bacterium
CGCTCGCAGCCCAGGCGTTCCATTCCTCGGCGTTTTTCTGTATTTTTTCGGAGCGCGCCGCAGCGTCGTCCCCTTCGTCGTAAACGGCCTTCCAACCGCCGGCGCCGTCGTCCGTGAGCTCGTACAGCGCGGAGGTCACGAATTGCTTGCCGTGGAAACCGCCGTTGCCCAAAAGGTCGAGATACGTGAATTTGCCGGGGTATTTCTTCACCCAAAGGCTGAGTTCGGTGAGGTTATGCGGCAATCCGTAAACAGCCGCGCCTCCCTCCGTCCGGCTCTCGTCCCAATTCAGGGCCGCGTCGTATTTGTCGGCCGCGTAAACCATCGCCGGCGTCACCTTCATAAACTGCGACTGATAACCGTTCGTGGGCATGGTTCCGTTGTAAAGCACATCCACGGCGTTCCAGTCAAGGTATTCGGAATTCGGCAGTTTCTTCACCCATTGATTGCCGCCGTCGCCCCAAAGCGCGCCTTTCGCGCCCATCGGCTGAATAGATCCGGAGGCGCCCCAGAACATATCGACCGTCGCGTCCAGGCCGTTTTCATAATCCGACACGAACCGCTGCTCCTCTTCCGCTGTGTCTTCCACATACTCAACGGTGATATTGTAATCGCTCTCAGCGCGCTGTCTGACGTACTCCCAGTACTGCTGCACCATCGCGTCGGCGCCGCCGGATCCCCAGGCGCAGAAGGTCACCGTGTCGCCGTCAGCCTCCGCGAGAATCTCTTCCCAGCTCATGCCGGCGAGATCGGTTTCGACGAGCTTAGTCGGCGCGCCCGCGGCGTCCGAACTGTCCGTTACTGCGCCGGTATTGCCCGCCGCGGTATTGCCGCCGTTATCCGCGGCGCCTCCGGAGCAGCCGGCCACTGTCCACAGGAGGCACAGCGCCAACAGCAGCGCCAGCAAGCGAAAAGCATGCCCGCGGCGGCCCCCGCCGTTTGATGTGCCCCCCCATTCCATTCTGTTCTTGATTTGCATTGCAGTGATCATTCCTTTCAGGTAAAATCCGGCGGCACATATTAATATATTCAAAATTTTCGATATATCGGGGCGCAAAAAAGCCCCCCGCCGCGCGTCTGGGGTTATTATACCCTATGTATCGAATAAAATCAATATGTTTCGCAACGATTCATACGCAGGGCGGCATTCCGGGTTCCGGCCGGCCCCGGGCCAGACCGTCCGAAAACGGGACGGGGCACGGCATGCCGTGCCCCGTCCCGTGTTCGGACGGTCCCGGGCGGCAGAATGCCGCCCCTACGGCGCCGCGCATGATTCATACGCAGGGGCGGCATTCTGCCTCCCGCCTTTGAACGCGCGGTAACCGGGCGTCCGGGTATCCCCTACGGGACCCCGGCGCCGCGGATTAACGCGTGTATTGGCATTGACAGCCGGTGTCGTCTCCGGGCATGATTTTGCCGCCGTTCTCCAGCAGGTTCAACCATCTCAATACGCGGGGCATAAACAGCGCGCGCAGCCCGCGCCTGAAGGGGAACGCAATCCCTCCAGGCAGCTGCCCGATGAGGCTCTTCTGGCGTTCCGCCTTGCTTTCGACCAAATGTGTCAGCAATTCTTTCGCGTATTCGCAGCCCGAATCATTGATGGAATAATAGACCCATTTCCCAACCGGGCGGCCTGTGACAATGCCGGAATTACAGAGTATCTTCATGTGATGCGACAGGGTGGGCTGGCTGATGTTCAAATCCTCCAGCAATATGCAGGCGCATTTTTCGCCGTCGAGCAAGAGCTCCAGCACCCTCAGTCTCTTCGCGTCGGAAAGCGCTTTAAAGACCCTCAAGTAATCGTTTTTCATAGGCCGCTCCTTCCTGTCTGTCTATCTTTCTTGTCTGTCTATCCCTTATCCCCCTGACGCCTGGGTACGTTTTTCTTTTGCTGACGGCGCGGCTTCACCTGGGCCTCATCCCTGGAATCAGGAACGAGACGCGGCGGTTTGCCGGGGGATTTAGACTCCGGCAGGCGGATGGGCTTGGATCCCGGTTTCGCCCCCGGCAGGCGAATGGGCTCCGGCGGCCTCCGGCGAACGGGCGCCTGAGCAGCGTCGTATTTGTCCGGATTGATCCAATCCGCCAGGGTTTTGGCCGTATATTTAAATCCCTGGAGCTCATCCGGACGGTCGCGCTCATCGGGAGACATCGGCGGCAGCTTCACCCCCGATCTCTTCGTCTGGGAACCGTTTGCTTGTGTTCTTCTCACCTGCGGCTGCCGTACCTGGGGCTTCCTCGTCTGTGTTTCCTTCGTTTGCGTATCCTTCGCCTGCGTTTCTTTCGCCTGTGTTTCCTTCACCTGCGAATTTTTCATCTGCGCGTCTTTCACTTGTATTCCTTTCACCTGTACCTCTTTCACCTGTTTTTCCCTCGCCGGCGCGCGCGTTTCCTTCGCCTGCGCCTGCGTTTCTCTCACTTGCGCGTCTCGCGCTTGCGCGTCGCCTTTCACCTGCGCTTCTTTCACTTGCGCCTCTTTCACCTGTACCTGATCGCCGTCCGCCCGCGCGCTCTTCGTTCCGCGGCCCCGCCCCGTCCTGCTTTTTTTGCGCTCCCCGGAATTTTTGTTTTGATTTTGACGCGATTCCGTCTGGGGAGGCAGCCAGCTGAAGTTAATAAATCCCGATTGGGCCTCCGCGCTCATCAGATGGACGCGAACCTCGTCCCCGATGCTGAAAGCCGTCTTTCTTTGTTCGCTTTCCAGGCGCAGACGTTTCTCATTAAAAACATAATAACCGTCCAAACGGCTGACATGAACCAGCCCTTCCACCGTATTCGGCAATCTCACATAGAAGCCAAATTCGGTCACGCTGGAAATGATCCCATCGAATTCCTGGCCCACGAACGCCGCCATATATTCCGCTTTTCTGAACGATTCCACGTCCCTTTCCGCGGTTTCCGCCGTTTTCTCCCGTTCCGACGCCTGCTCCGCAAACCGCTGCATCTGTTTTTCCAGCGCGCTCCCGCGTTCCGGGCTTATTTTGCCCTCCATTCCGGCCTCGCGGATGACCCGGTGTATGGCCAAATCCGCGTATCGCCGGATGGGCGAGGTGAAGTGGCAGTATTCCTGGGAAGCCAGGCCGAAATGCCCGAGATTTCTCGAATCATACCGCGCGTGGTTCATGGATCTGAGCAGAAGGGTATGGACCGTCTGCGCTTCCGGACGCTCCTTAATCAGGTTCAACAGCTTTTGATAGGTGGCGGATCTCACTTTTCCTTTTTTGTCTACTTTGACAGACAGCCCAAACGCGGACAAAACCGGGTTCAGTTCCGCGATAGAATCCGGCCCCGGCTCTTCGTGTACCCGATAAATGAACGGGACGCCCAGTTTTTGAAAGTGCGCGGCCACCGTTTCATTGGCCAATATCATAAACTCTTCGATCATGGCTTCCGCCAAGCGGTGCTCCCGGCGAATAATATCCGCCGGTTTGCCGTCTTGCATGACAATTTTGCACTCCGGCAAGTCGAAATCCAAAGCGCCGCGCTCAAAGCGTTTTTCCCGCAGAACGCGGCAAACCTCCGCCATCCCCGACAGCATGTCCCGAATCCGGGCGTCTTCGGCAAAGCCGGTCTTCTGATCCAGGAAATCCTGTACCTGATCATAGGTCAGCCGCCGCGTCACTTGAATCAGCGTGGGAAGGATTTCATAACGCAGGAGCTTGCCCTGACCGTCCAAATCCATGATACAGCTCACCGTCAAACGGGGCGCGCCCGCGTTAAGGCTGCAAAGATCATTCGAAATCCCGGGAGGCAGCATGGGCAGAACCCGATCCGGAAAATACACGCTCGTGCCCCGCGCGAGGGCTTCCAGATCCAGCGCGGACCCTTCCCTGACATACCATCCCACATCCGCTATATGCACCCCCAGCCGGACATTGCCCGCCTCAAGGGATTCCAGGCTTACCGCGTCGTCCAGATCTTTGGCGTCCGAGCCGTCGATGGTCACCGCCGGCAGTCCCGTCAAATCGCGGCGGCCCTCAATCGCCTCCTGCCCCAACGCCCGGGGCGCGGCTTCAGCGGCTTTCAGAACATCGGGGGGGAATTCTTCCGATAAATAGTGTTTTTTTAAAATCCCACGCATTTGTACTTCCGATTGATTCGCAGGCCCCAGGATTTCCAGAATCTCCCCATATACGCCCAATCGCCCCTGATACCCTTCCGGATATACCCGAACGGTCACCTTATCTCCGGTTTTGGCCTCTTTGGAGTCGTCTTGCAAGACCATAATCTCTTGAATTTCTTTGCGGCTGTCCGGGGTCACATATCCAAAGCCCCTGAGTTTCTCAAAGGTTCCGACGATCCATTTATCTTTCTCGATCATTTCTACCGTCCAATCTTTATTAAACAAAATATATTTTAATCAAGACGCGATGAAATATACAGAAATTAAACGGCCGCCATTTAGAACTCGTTAAACAATAACCTGCGATTTTTCACTTGCCCTTTCGCCGTCGGACTGCGTTGTCGTCAGTCGCCATACCACCCCGGGTATGCCTCCTTCCTCCGCCTTGTCCGGCGGCGAAATTGCGGCGTGAAATTATCTCATCTTATTATTTAACGAATCCCTACCTCGACGTGGGAGACGGCGTGGGGGTCGGCGGAGGAAGATTCAATATCGTACCGTCCAGCGAATAAATCAGCACCTTCCCCTTGGCGAAATCCGTCATATCGTACCGTTTCGACGGATTCCTCAGTTCAAAGCCCACGGCCATAAAATTACCGTTCGCCAACCGCCAGGAGCGGTACAGGGGCGCCTCCAGAATCTGATTTGCGCTAACTCTGCCCCCGCTCACGGAACACCGAACCACGCCGTTTTGCATGGAGGTGATGATAAAATCGCTGGCGCTCAAGGCCAATACGCTCGCCGGGGAATATCTGTCCGAGTTGTATGTGTCGTCGCCGGTTATCTCTTCTACGCCGTACCGGGGGTCAGTCGTCACATCGTCGGCTCCCGGGGTGGGCGTGGGTATCGGGGTGGGCGTGGGCAGCCGCGGATCGGGCGTGGGCAGCGGATCGTAACGCTGCATATAGGACGGTTCGGTCTGCCCGGTCCGTTCCCGTTCCTCCGATGAAATAAAATGAATATCCGGATAAAGTATGTTCGCCTGGCCCGTCTGCCCGCTGGAACCGAGGGTACGGATTCGGAGACCGTTGGCGCCGGATGTGGGCTCCGTCAGAACGACGTATCCCACCAAAGCCGGAGTCCCCGCAAAGCGCAGCCAGCCGAAATCTTTCGCGTCCGCCACCGTTACGGCCGTTCCCGCCACGTTGGCGCCGGAGATCAAATTCTTAGCGGTAAAAACGTTCCCCGTCTGGAACAGTGTGCTGCCCCCGTAAAGGGGCTTTTCCGAGACGCTTGTATTCGGCGTCACCTGGAAATCAAGTACATAGGAATTCTGGGATATCTCAATATCGTATCCCTCCAGAATCTTCACATCCTCATAAGGCTGAAGCGTATAAGCCAATCCGTAGGCGCTTCCCGCGAAAACCGTCCGCAGCCATCCCGCGTAATCCGCCGCGTAACCCAGACTGGCGCCGCTTTCCAGTAAAATCTCGGCGCTGTTGGGTATAAGTACTTCCTCTGTCTCCGCGCTTTCATACCAAAACTTCTCATCCCTCCGTTCCCAGTATACGATGCGCTCAAACCTATAATTGGACTGCCCGGTGGAAGCGCTGTCGAGCAGGAAACAGGACGCGCCCGGATAGAGCGGTGAGAATACGCCGGAACCTCGGGTAAGACGACCGGAACCGCTGGATGAATCCCCGGAAACGACGATGTATTCGTTGTTTATGCTGTCGATCTTTTTCGGCGGCGCGGGTACCTCCGTGGGCGTTGGCGCGGGCGTCGGCGCAGTCTCCGGAGCCGTGGACGACCCATCTGTCGGCGCGGCGGACACCCCGCCCACCGGCCTAAGCGACGGCCCACCCGCCGACACAGCGGACAGCATATCCTCCAGATCAAACAGCGGCCTGCCCGACGGCGGAGGGGGGGGCGGCGGCTCCCCCTGAACGGGTCCCAAAGGCGTTCCGGTAAAATAATCGGTAAACGTCTTCAACTGGACGGCGGAAGAAAAATATAATGAATTCCGATATTCCTGCCGGGGAACGCGCACAAGCTTGTAGCGTTTCGTCAGCGCGCTCACCGTCCCTTTGACCGCGTTCCCATTCTGTTTGAAATCCGCGAGCGGCCGACCGACCGCGTATTTCGCCTCCAGCTCCGCCAGACTCACGCTGCTGCCCGTCACCGTCAAAGGCTTGCCCGCGAAGGCGGTCTCCGTCAGGGCAAAAGCCGCTTCGCCCGTCCGGTACCTGGGCTTGGCCGCGAAGGATGTCACATTGCTTTCCAAATCATAGGACAGCACCTGGCCATACCCCTCGGGCCGCTCATTGATCCGGATGACCTCACAGGAGAACTGCCCCGTCCGCGGCTCGGGAAAGTTGGAACCGTCCGAGTCCGGATTCAGCGTCACATTTTGGGCCATCATCAGGGTCACCACAAACCGTCTGCCCTCATTCAGAACCTCGAAGCCCGTCAAATCGATCTGCGGATAACCTGAATTCGCCTGGATTACCTGGTTATACGCCCACGCGCAGTCCGCCTCCATCGCCACAGCTCCGGTTTTTGTGTAATAATACACCTTTTGGTCGAAATACAGCGCGTAGCCATCCATGTCCGGCGGCTTGACGGCAATACCCGTGCCGGAATCCCCGCCCCCATAAGGCGTAATAGCCCGGAAAAACTCGGTGGTTTGCCGGCTTACGTAGTTATGGGAAGCGAATAC
>JAISDM010000235.1 GCA_031264885.1 Peptococcaceae bacterium
GCCCCTACGGTTAGGCAGAATGAGACGGGCGGTAGGATGCCGCCCCTACGGTTAGGCAGAATGAGACGGGCGGTAGGATGCCGCCCCTACGGTTAGGCAGAATGAGACGGGCGGTAGGATGCCGCCCATGCGGTTAGGCAGAATAAGGCGGGTGGCCAGGATGCCGCCCATGCGGTTAGGCAGAATAAGGCGGGTGGCCAGGATGCCGCCCATGCGGTACTCTAAAGGAGGAGAGGCGGTTCTGCAAAGGTGTCTCTCCTCTTTTTATTTTGTGGTTTGGCATTTCAGGTTTGACCCGGAATCCGAAAAGAGGGAACCTGGATTCCGGGACAAGCCCGGAATGACGAAAAGGGGAGCCTGGGATGATGGGAGTGGGGGTTCGGGGCGATCGGAAGTAAGCCTGGAATTACAATGATATTGTGATGTACAGAGGGTGGTTTTTTTATGATTGAATTAAGCGGGCAAATCCAGGAAGCGGATTTTGAGAAAATTCTAGGCTATTATCAGGATAAGGGGCAGTTTCATCATCAGACGCTGACGGTCTTGTACCTGTATACGTCTATGTGGCTTGAAGCTATGTTCAACCTGCGCTGGAGGGATGTCTATGATTTCAATAACAAGGTGTTTTATCCGCGTTATGAAAACCGCGTCGCTCAATACTGTTTTGAGATATGCCAGCCTATTACGCGGGCGCTGGCGGCTTATATGAACGCGGCCAATCCTCAGCCCAGGGAACACATTCTGAAAAGTGGGGATACCGGCGTGATTGGTTTTTCCTTCCGGGTGATTCGGGAAGCGATGACTGTCGTCTGGCGGTGCTGTCTGATCGAGCCTTACGACATGCGTATGGCGTTCAAGAATACCGAAATGTACCGAAACGCGGTAGGGCTTCCGGCGGCGGTTCCCGCTCAGCGGCGGCACCCGCGCCTGATCCCGCTGAACGGGAGTCTCTCAGCCGTCAAATGGAACAAAGACTATGAAACCTGTGTCACCAAACGGGATCTCGTACGTTTGCTGAACGACTGCCTGGAAAGGCATCAATATCAATCTCATGTGATTCTGACTCTGTATCTGTATTCGGATATCTCGGTCATGGCTATGAGTCAGATTCGTTGGCGGGATGTGTATAATTTCAGAACACAGATTTTTTACGACCGGATCATGCCCGCGAGTGTGCCGCTGATCCGGGAAATGGTCCGGGCGCTGCTGATCTGTATGGCCCGGCGTCCGGAGGTTCAGCCGGAGGATTTTGTTTTGACGCGCCGGGGCGCGCCGATGAAGCCGAATACTGTCTCCTGTTATATCCGTAAGGCGATGGGTCAACTGACGGACATGCGCTTGACGCGGTTCGGCGAGTTACGCGCCTGGGCCCGTCAGATCCTCGTTACGCGGCCGCCGCGCCGGAATCATCCCGCTGCCGCGCCCAAGCGCCCGTATTATTCGAAGATCGCCGCGTCGCAAGCGCGCGCGGATCGGTCGGGTTCGGTCGGGATGAAGATGTGAATCTGCGATTCGTAGTTTAGAAAAAAATCCCCTCCTTTGGAGGGGAATAAAAGTCGCCTGATTTCTAAATTACGAATCGCGGATTGGATTCTGCCTGGGCTTGTCCCAGAATCCAGATTCTTTGGTTTATCATTTTTGGATTCCGGGACAAGCCCGGAATAACGGGATGGGGGCCGGCGGGTTCGCGCTGATTTCATAAAACTTGATCTTGTCCAATTGCGCCTCCACAAAAATAACGGGGAGCGGTTACCCGCCCCCCTGCATTAAAACTCGCGCTCGAAGCGGCGAAACGCTTGAATATACCACTCACACTCAAAGCGGTGAAACGCTTGAATATACCACTCACTTTCAAAGCAGCGAAACGCTTAGCATTACCCGCGCCCTATCGGCACACTTATATAGTAGCACAACCCATGTGAGAACGCAAGTAAAACTATTTGACCGCGTCTGTCGAAGACGGGCGGGCGGGCGGCAGGATGCCGCCCCTACGGGCGCGCCGCCGCGGTATCGCAGGGGCGGCGGCGCGCTGATTTTACCGGTTCAAACATATCAAGTGTCTCGTTACACTTCAGGCGCCTGTCGTTCCGGGCTTGACCCGGAATGACGGGCGCCTTTTTTGGATTCCGGGACAAGCCCGGAATGACGGGCCGGGGGGTCGGTATGACAAGATTTCGGGCGGCAGGATGCCGCCCCTACGGTACGTGGGTGGTGCGTTTGCGTGGGCGATTTCTTTGGTCGCCACCCCTCCCTGGAGGGGAATTTTTCCAAGCTTTGCGGGGCCGGATTTCGGGCGGCATTTTGCCGCCCGTTTTTGTTTGATGTGAATTTCCAGATTGTGAATCGCGCCACCATTCTGTCAGGTGCAGTCTGTATGAATTCCCCTCCTAAGGAGGGGAATTTTTTCTGAGCCGCGGTTGCTGTTAACCCGCTTTCGGCGGGCGAAATTGAGACTGTTAAAAATTTTTTCATAAATTTTTAAATTAATTATGGATTTAAGTGGGGATCGGTGGTATAATGTGGTTTACAGTGGAGCGAAAGGGAGATTGAGGTATGAGCTTCAGCGGGGAATATCTGCATACTGTCGATGAAAAAGGCCGTGTGATCATGCCGCTTAGATTCAGGGAAGCGCTGGGGAACCGCTGTATGCTGGCTAAGGGGATGGAGGACTGTCTCTTTGTCTACCCTATGGAGGAATGGCGCAAGAAGGAGGCTCAGCTGGAGACTTTGTCTATGTTCCAGAGGAAAAACCGGGATTTCAAGCGCAGGTTTTTTTCCGGCTCTTTTGAGGCGGAACCGGACAAGCAGGGCCGGATCAATCTCAGCAATGAACTGATTGCTTACGCGAAGCTGGGCAAGGATGTGTACATCACCGGCGCCGGCGACTACATAGAGATTTGGGACCGCGGGCGATGGGACGAATACCGCGATCAGCTGAATGAGGAATATGAGGTCTTAGCGGAAGATCTGGGCTTATGAGGGATTCGTTTCAGCATACGCCGGTTATGGCGCGGGAGGTTCTGGAGCTGCTCAAGCCCGAGGCGGGGATGGTGTTTGTGGATGGCACGCTGGGAGGCGGAGGCCATGCCGCCGCTTTATTGTCCCGAATTTTGCCGGGTGGCTTCCTGATCGGTCTGGATCGGGATTTGGCCGCCATTCGGGCCGCCGGGGCGCGGCTGGAATCCTTCGGGCGGCAAAACTACCGGCTGATCCACGAGAATTTTCGCAATATAAAATCCGTATTGAAGGACGCCGGGTACGGTCAGGCCGACGGGATGCTTCTGGATGTCGGCGTGTCTTCGCATCAGCTGGATACGGGGGAAAGGGGCTTCAGCTACAACCTGGACGCGCCTTTGGATATGAGGATGGACGAGACTCAGGAGCTGACGGCAAAGCAGTGGATCAACCAGGCGGATCAAAGGGAGCTGGAGCAGGTCCTTTGGGATTACGGGGAGGAGCGCTGGGGCCGCAGGATCGCGCGGCTGATCGTGGAGGAGCGGGCCAAAAGGCCCATTGAGACTACGGGGGAATTGGTTTCGATGATTAAAAGGGCCGTTCCCAAGCAGGCCAAACGGGAGAATCAGCATCCGGCCAAGCGTACCTTCCAGGCGATCCGGATATTGGTCAACGGGGAATTAGACGCGCTGAATCAAGCCTTGCGGGATGGGACGGATATTCTGGCGCCGGGGGGACGGCTGGCGGTGATTTCGTTCCAGTCCCTGGAGGACCGGCAGGTCAAGGACGCGTTTAAACAGATGGAACAGGGGTGTATATGTCCGAGGGATTTCCCGGTTTGCCGCTGCGGGAGGACGCCCCAGGGGAAGGCCGTCACCAGGAAGCCCGTTTTGCCGGCGGCGGAAGAGATACGGAACAATCCAAGGGCGCGGAGCGCTAAATTGCGGGTTTTTGAAAAACAGTCACAGCGGCAGGAACTTGGAAAGGGTGAGATTTAATGGCAGGCGAATCCAAACGAGTGGTGAACGGGAATCAATACGCGGGGGTTCCCGAATACCGGACCAAACGAAGAACGGTCATCCGAAAAAAAATCAAACCCAAAGCCTCGTCTGTCGCGGTTTTGACTTATGTTTTGTATTTCCTGACTGTATTATTTGCGATCGGCATGGCATATATTTTTGTGGAAGCGAGCATTACCCGGCTGAATTGGGAGATCCATCAGCAGATAACGGATAATGAGGCGCTCATGATGGATAACGAGAAGCTGCGGCTGGAGATATCCAAGAAGAAATCCCTGGACCGCGTTGAGAGTCTGGCGGAGCAGGAGCTGGGAATGATCAAGGCCGCCAACATTGATTTTATGATTATCTCTGAAAACGCGACGCCTCAGGGGACTTTGAAAGAAAGCCTGCCTGAGGAAATGCCCGAGGTCTTGAGTCCGTGGGAGACCTGGACCGGCAAGGTTATGAGCTTCCTGGCTTTCCTGAGGGAGTATTACACGAAAGGTTAAAAGTGTATGAGAAGTCTGCCTGTACCGATTCGGATCAAAAAAAGGATTCAATGGGGACTGATTGCCACAAGTCTGCTGTTTGCCGGTTTGGTGACAAGACTGGTATGGGTGCAGCTGGTGGACGGACAAAGCTTGAGGAGCATGGCTTTTTCCAATCGCTTTCAGGATATTGAAATCGAGGCCCGCCGCGGCGTGATCTATGATTCCAACGGTATGGAGCTGGCCATCAGTGTCAGCACCGATTCTTTCTATGTGACGCCGAAGCAGGTCAGGGAATCCGGGAAGGCCAGGGAAGCGGCTCAGGCGATCGCGGATATTCTGGGCAAGGACCCGGAGAGCCTGCTGGAGCAAATCACCAAGAACCAGCATTTTGTGTGGATACAGAGGAAAGTGGACGCGGAACAGTCCCAGGCCATCAAGCAGGTCGTTGAGGAACTGGATCTCGGCTCCGGAATCCATTCGGTGGAGGAACCCAAGCGGTTTTATCCCAAAAACGAGCTTCTGGCCAATGTCATCGGCTTTGTGGGGATGGATAATCAGGGGCTGGGGGGGCTGGAAACGTCTTATGAGGAGACCCTGAGCGGGACGCCGGGCTCGATTCTGATGGAGAATGACCAGCGGGGACGGACGATCCCGGACGCGGTTCAGAAATATATCGCGCCCCAGGACGGGAACGGGCTGATTTTGACCATCGACGAGGCCGTTCAATACATCGCGGAGAGGGAATTGGACCGGATCTGCCAGGAAGCGACGCCTCTGCGGGCGGGGGTCATCATCATGGAGCCTAAGACCGGCCGGATCCTGGCCATGGCGTCCAGACCCACCTATGATCCGAATCACTACAATGAAACGGACTCAAGCCTGTTTCGGAACTTCCTGGTTTCGGACGTATATGAGCCGGGATCCACTTTTAAGACCATCACCATGGCCGGCGCGCTGGAGGAAGGCAAGGTCGGCCTGGAAGACCGGTTTTACTGCGGCGGATCCGTCAAGATCGGAAGCCGCAGCGTCCGGTGCTGGAGCTACAACAATCCTCACGGCAGCCAGACTTTCGTGCAGGGGGTGCAGAATTCCTGCAATCCGGTGTTTATCTCCATCGCCTTGGACGAGGGCCCTGAGATATTCTATAAGTATTTGAACGGCTTCGGCTTCGGGCAAAAAACAGAGGTGGCGCTGCCGGGAGAGGCCACGGGGATTCTGATGAACGAGGATAAGGTCAAGGATCTGGATCTGGCCAGCATGTCTATCGGGCAAAACAACGCGGTTACGCCCATTCAGCTGATTACGGCCTTCTCGGCCATCGCCAACGACGGAAAGCTGATGAAGCCTCAGCTGGTGGACCGGATCGTGGACCGCGAGGGCAATACGGTGGAGGAGATTCAGCCGGAGATGGTCCGTCAAATTATTTCCCAGGAAACGGCCCGGAGCATCATGCAGATACTGGAGTTGGTGGTCAGCCAGGGAACCGGCCGGAACGCCTATATCGAGGGCTTCCGCGTGGGAGGCAAGACGGGCACCGCGCAGAAGGCGCTGCCGGGCGGCGGGTATTCCCAGGACGACGTCATCGCGTCTTTTTTGGGCGCGGCGCCGGTGAACGACCCTAAAGTGGCGGCGCTGGTGATCGTGGACTCGCCTGTGGGCATGCATTACGGAAGCCAGGCGGCGGCGCCGGTGTTTGAGAGAATCGTCAACGACACCTTGAAATATTTGCAGGTGGAAAATCAGGTGGAATCCCAAAGGATCAATTCGGATCAATTGACCCAGATCCCCTTGCCGGATGTGAAGGGGATGGGTGTGGAGGAAGCGCGGAAGCTGCTGGAGCAGCAAGGCTTGAAGCCCAGCATCATCGGAGACGGGCCGGTGGTTAAGGCCCAGCTGCCTCAGGGGAACGAGAAAATGGCCATAGGCGGGAATGTGCTGCTGTATACCCGGGAACTCGCGGCCGACGCGGAAGCGCTCCAGATAGAGACGCCGGATTTCACAGGGATGAGCGCGGCGGAGGTCATGGAACTGGCCAGGCAAATCAACGTCAGTGTGGAGATCAGAGGGAAGGGCTTGGTGGTGAGTCAGGAACCCATACCGGGGGTTCAGATTCTGTCGGGGACTCAGATACAGCTGACATTGGAAGAGTTCGCGGAAGGCGCCGCGGAGGATGTGATGGGGCCCTGATTACGGATCGGAATTCCGGGGATACTATTTAGGATTCGATTTTAAATTCGATTGTTTCGGGAGGGCGTATGAGGCTTAAAAATTTAATGTCGTTCACCCCGACGGTTCAATGGAATCAGACTTTGGATTGGGAACGGGAAGTCCATAATATCACCGGCGATCTGCGCCGGTATCTGCCGGGGGATGTGTTCGTGGCCGTGAAGGGCGGGAAGCTGGACGGTCATACTTTGATTGAGCAGGCGGCGCGGCTGGATCCGGCGGCCATCGTCATTCAGGATCAGGAATACGCCGCCGGGGATGTGCCCTGGATCCTGGTGGAGAATACGCGCCGGGCGCTGGCGGAGCTGGTTCAGGGCCGGCAGGGGTTCCCTTCGGGCGGCATGGGGATGGTGGGGGTGACGGGCACGAATGGCAAAACCACCGTCACGGTTCTGATCGAGGCGATTTTGAGAGCGGCGGGGCATTACCCCGGCGTGATCGGCACCATTCATAACCGGCTGGGACGGGAGATTCTGTCGGAAGGGATGACGACGCCGGATCCGGAGGACTTGGCGCGGCTGCTCAAGGTCATGCGGGACAGCCGGGCGGATTACTGTGTCATGGAGGTCAGTTCGCACGCGCTGAGCCAGTACCGGGTACAGGGCATCGAGTTTGACATAGCGATTTTTACCAATTTGACTCAGGATCATCTGGATTATCATGAGACCATGGAAAAATATCTGACGGCGAAAGGGAAGCTGTTCGCGGATATGAATCCCAAGGGCGGCAAGAAGCGCCCTAAATGCGCCATCCTGAATATGGACGACGCGGCCTGGCAGTATTTGGCCGATTTATGCCGAGTTCCGGTGATTACATACGGAATGGGGGCGGGATGTGATCTCAGGGCGGAGGATGTGCGGAATCATATCTATGGAATTGAGTATCATTTAGTCTACGCGAATCGGACGTATCCGGTTAAAATGAAGATACACGGTTTGTTTAACGTGTATAATTCATTGGCGGCTGTGGCGGCGGGATTGGCGGAAAAAATCCCCATTGAGGTGATATTGGGCGCTTTGGCCGGTGTGGAGGTCATACCCGGGCGGCTGGAGCGGGTGGCTTCCAACCGTGAGTTCGCGGTGTTTGTGGATTACGCTCACACTCCGGACGGATTGGAGAAATGCATCGCTGCTGTGCGGGCGTTCTGCGGGGGCCGGGTCATTACGGTCTTTGGCTGCGGCGGCGACCGGGATCGGACCAAGAGGCCGCTGATGGGGGAGTGCGCGTCCCGTTTATCGGATTATTGTATCGTGACTTCGGATAATCCCCGGACGGAGGATCCGCTGGGGATCATTAACGATATTCTGACGGGGATTCCCGCTGAAAAACAGGCGGGTGTCTGTCAGGTGGAGCCTGACCGGCGGGAGGCCATTCGGAAGGCGGTTCAAATGGCGCTGCCGGGGGATGTGGTGCTTATCTGCGGCAAGGGGCATGAGAAGAAGCAGATCATGGGCGGCGAGGCTTTAGACTTTGATGACTGTCTGGCCGCGCGGGAGGCGCTGCAGCGGGTTATGTCGTGAAACCTCGGCAGGAGAAGGCGGACGCTGTCCGGGTTAGGACACGGGTTCAGTCTGCGCGGCAGGCGCCGCTTGACTTCACCACGTGCCTGCCCCATCTCACCCTCCCTTCCTCGCCCACCGGGCGCGGTCGGGTTCGATGCCTTAC
>JAISDM010000252.1 GCA_031264885.1 Peptococcaceae bacterium
GCATACCACCCGGTGAAGGATGAGATATGGCCCTTACGTCTCCGCGTTTTGAATTTCTACGGCTCAACTTGCTGCAAAAGCCAAACTCGCTCCGCTCAAACAGTGGCTTTTGCGGACGCAAATTTCGCCTAGAAATTCTAAAACGCTCCGCCTAATCGGGCCATATCTCCTCCTTCACCGGGGCATTGCGATCATCCTGGTTGTGCTGCGAATCGCGAGGATATCATCAAACGGAAAGGAGGTGTGCCAGTGAAAAACGGGAAGTTTAATTTTGGTGAATTTATGGATTTCAAGCAACTGATCCTTCCGTCCATCATTAAGATCGTCTATGTGATTTTCGCAATCATAGTGGTTCTGGTCGGATTGGTTGCCATGTTCAGCATGTTCGCCGTGAACGTGGGCGCGGGTATTCTTGGATTCTTTGGAGGACTTATTGGGATTATAGTGGGTGAATTTGTTTTGCGCATCAGCTGCGAAAGCCTATTGGTGATGTTCTTGATTTATGACGAGCTGAAGGACGCGAACAGGAAGCTGGGAAGCGGGCCGGACACGGACACGGATGCGGAAGCGAACGCGAAATGGACGCGGGATTCCATTGATTCGTAGTAGGGGCGGCATTCTGCCGCCTGTCCTTGACAGACGAAAATTTCCAAATTACGAATTGAAGAACCTAATGTATGTCTTTGACAGGCTGTCCCATTTTTTGGGACAGCCTTTTTTTCGATTTTTTCAGGATTTTTGCTTCCATTTTGCCGAAACTATTATATAATGAATCTGATATTTATCCGTGAAACGAGGGAATCGAATGAGAAAGACAAAAATAGTGTGTACTTTGGGGCCGGCGGTGGACGACGAGAGTTTGTTGAGGAATCTTATGCTCAAAGGTATGAACGCGGCGCGTTTCAATTTTTCCCATGGGGAGCACGCGTCGCACAAGGCGCTGATGGATAAATTCAGAAAGGTCCGCGATGAGTTGGGTCTGCCCATCCCCGCTATTCTGGACACCAAGGGTCCGGAGATCCGGACGGGGAAATTTGCCGAGAGTACGGTGGAGATGCAGAAGGGCGCCAACGTCGTCATCACTATGAATGACGATGTCGGGGACGCCGGCCATTTCAGCGTGTCTTACAAGGATCTCTACCGGGAAGTGAAGCCGGGCAATAAGATCCTGATCGACGACGGTCTGGTGGAAATGATGGTTCTGAGCGTCAATGGGACGGAGATCGAGTGTATTGTTTTGAACGGCGGCGTCATCAGCAGTAACAAGGGTGTGAATGTACCCAATGTGAACATCTCGCTTCCGGCGCTGACGGATAAAGATGTGGCCGATATCCGGTTCGGGGTCGAGAACGGGTTTGATTTCATCGCGGCGTCTTTTGTCCGGAAAGCCTCGGACGTGGCCGAGATCAAGAAGGTGCTTGAGGACTGCGGCGGCACGGATATCCGGGTCATCGCCAAGATCGAAAACCGCCAGGGGGTGGAGAACATCGACGGCATCATTGAGGCGGCGGACGCCATTATGGTGGCGCGGGGGGATCTGGGCGTTGAGATCCCGGTCTTCGAGGTGCCCATACTGCAGAAGATGATGATCCGGAAATGTCACCAAACCGGGAAGCCGGTGATCATCGCCACCCAGATGCTGGATTCCATGATCCGGAATCCGAGGCCCACACGGGCGGAGGCCAGCGATGTGGCCAACGCCGTTTATGACGGAACCGCCTGCGTGATGCTTTCCGGGGAGACGGCTTCCGGGAAGTATCCGGTGGAAAGCGTGGAGACCATGGTCAATATTGTGGAAACGGCGGAAGCGGCCATCCGTTATTGGGATATTTTCAAAAACGATCCTTCTTCGATGGAGAAATCCGTGACCAACGCCATCAGCCACGCCTGCTGCACCACCGCGCTGGACCTGGAAGCCGCCGCCATCGTCACGGTGACGCAGTCCGGCCATACGGCCCGGATGCTCTCCCGGTTCAGACCTCAATGCGTGATTGTGGCGGTCACGGTGAACGAGCGGGTTCAGAGGCAGCTGTCCTTATCCTGGGGGATCAGCGCGTACCTGGGGGAGGCGGTGGCGTCAACGGACGAACTGTTCGAGGCGGGCGTGAAGAAAGCCCTGGAGGCCAAAGCGGCGAGCCGGGGCGACTTGGTTGTGATTACGGCGGGCGTGCCGGTGGGGGTCAGCGGCACCACCAATTTGCTCAAGGTTCAGACATTATAGCGCGGCTGAAAGGAACAGACGATGGGGATCGAACTGTCAAAAAGCAAAAGTTTTAATACGACCCTCAAGGGGATATTGCAGATTGTCGGGGGCTGTCTGTTTACCTCCGTCTGCGGCGTGGTGGCGCTGCTGCGGCTGCTGCGCATGATGTTTGAGACGGCCGGCTTCAGCGCTGGGGAGCCGATGCTCTATTTCCTGGCGGGGTGCGCCGGGGGCGTGGCGCTGATTACCCTGGCGGTCAAGAATTTCATGCTGGTCAGCCGGGCGAAGAAACTGGTCCGGCTGGCAAACGACCGCAGCCGCGGAACGCTGGATATGTATAAATTGGCTTCCGGCCTGGGATGCGGCCGGAAAGAGGTCGTGCGGGACATCAAGAAGCTGATCCATAGAGAGATTTTGCCCACCGCCGTGCTGGACTTGCAAAACGGCGCCCTGTTCTTCGAGGAACGCTGGGAAGGGCCCCGCATTCTGCTTAAAGAGAGGATCAAGCCCAAGCCGGAACCGGAGCAGATCAGCACGGGGAACCAGGATCTGGACGAGGTGCTGACGAAGGGACAGGCGTATATGGCGCAAATGAGCGAATTAAGCCTGAGAATCGCGAATCAGACGGTCTTGGGTCAGATCCGGGAAATCATGAACATAACCGGACAGATTTTTGATTTTATTCAGAAAAATCCGTCGCAAATCCGCCAGATCCGGCAGTTCACCGGTTATTACCTGCCCACGACCATCAAGCTGCTGACCGATTATGAAGAGATGGGCCGGCAGGCGTTCAAAGGGGAGAACCTGACGGACGCCATGCAGAGAATAGAGAATGTGACGGAGAAGATCAAGCAGACCTTCCAAAACGAGTTGGATCATTTGTTTTCGGATAAGGCGATGGACATTTCGGTGGATATCGATGTGATGGAGCAAATTATGCGGAATGAGGACCTGGGGGATATTTCGAAAAAACTTTGAAAGGCGATGACAGAGGATGGCAGAGATTGAAAACGGACTTCCAAAATTGGTCTTAGAAGGAAAGGACAGCGTCATTTCGGAACTGACGTTAAGCGCGGCGGAGCTTCCAGCCGCGCCGGAATCGGGGGAGCCGCAAATGACGCCGGTGAGATCCGCGGACGCGGAAGTGATGCAGGCGCTGACGGAGGAAGAGAAAGCGGCGCTGAAGGATTTTGTCCAAAAAATTGATCTGACGGATTCGGTGCAAATCCTGCAGTACGGCAGTTCCGCCCAGAAAAAAATATCCGCGTTCTCCGAAAGCGCACTGGCCAACGTGCGGACCAAGGACATGGATGAAGTGGGCAATATGATCTCCGGTTTGGTGATGGAGCTCAAGGGTTTTGCCCCGGATGAGGATTCCAAGGGCTTCTTCGGCATATTTAAGAAGGCGGGCAATCAGCTGGCCAAGATGAAGACGCGGTACGACACCATCGAAAAGAACGTGGATAAAATATGCGACGACCTGGAGAACCACAAGATTACGCTGCTGAAAGACGTTACCTTATTGGATAAGATGTACGATATGAACCTGAACTATTACAAGGAACTGACCCTGTACATTTTGGCGGGGCGGGAGAAACTGGAGCTGGTGACCCGTCAGGATCTGACGGCGCTTCAGGAGAAGGCCAGGGAGAGCGGCAAACCGGAGGACGCTCAGGCGGCCAACGACTTGGCGGATCTCTGCAACCGCTTTGACAAGAAACTGCACGACCTGGATCTGACCCGGACCATCTGCATCCAAATGGGGCCGCAGATCCGGCTGGTGCAGAACAACAACAGCATTATGGTGGAGAAGATCCAATCCTCGCTGGTCAATACGATCCCCCTCTGGAAGAACCAGATTGTGCTCGCTTTGGGCATCGCGCACTCCAAGAACGCCATTGAGGCTCAGAAGAAGGTGACCGATCTGACCAACGACCTTCTGCGCAAAAACGCGGATATGCTCAAATCCAGCACCATTGAAGCGGCCAAGGAGTCGGAACGGGCCATCGTGGACATCGAAACCCTCAAGCATACCAATCAGCAATTGATTTCCACATTGGACGAGGTGCTCCAGATTCAGCGGGAGGGCAAGGTCAAACGGCAGGAAGCCCAGAAAGAGCTGGGCGTCATCGTGGACGAGTTAAAGAACAAATTGATGGAAGTGCG
>JAISDM010000005.1 GCA_031264885.1 Peptococcaceae bacterium
AAGGCGGTTGTGGGCTATGCGATGGGGGTGGCAGAAAATGCGGAATGACGTTGCGATTGAAGGCGCGTTATGGATTTGACGTAACAGCGGTGAACTGACACCGCGGCTTGAAACCTTGAGTCATTGTCCTCGGACCCGTTCCCTTATTTGTTCCGGGATATCGTCCCGGTTGTCCAGGGTTACGGTGACGACTTCGACGTTCGGATGCGCCCGGATCGCGTCGAGGAAGGGGGATTTCCGCTGCTTGACGACGCCGGCGGCGGGGATATCCCCGTTCAGCCGCCGGAGAACCGCGTCCTTGAACCGCGGGGCGTTTTCCTCCATGGCGCCCAGTTCATCCATCAGAATGAGATCCCGGCGGCCGGCGCGGGATAAGAAATCCGCGCCGTAGGTGTCGAAGGCTTCGTTGAACACGGTTACGCCTGTTCCGGTGATGTGGGCGGCCCGACGGCGCTCGGCGGGGGATTCCGGCGCCGCCGTGTCGAGACGCGCGATAAACAGATCGCGGCCGTCGCCGGCCGGTTCGAAATACGTCAGGAAGCCGTCGGCGGCGATGCCCGTCGATGCCAGGAAGCGGCGCAGGGCGGTGGATTTGCCGATTTGGATTTCTCCGGTCAAAAAGAGATGTGCTTTTGTCATGGTTCATAGACTCCTCTCGGGCGGCGGGAAGCCGCCCCTTGTGTGGCGCGTAGGATTGCGGGACGCTGTTCCCGTCAGTCCATTGTCCGTGGCTTTTTTATGTCTGCGCGATTCATGTTCATTTTGTAAGCGCGTTGAGAGATTGCTCACTCACAGGCATCCGCTTCTTTGCTCGTCAGCATTTGCTGAAAAAATCAATCGGCTGTATCTCCTGCGTGGAGTACAGCCGATATTTTAATTGTATAGACTCCGATTTATGTTAATTTTTAATAAATTCATGAAAAACATCTGTTTCTCAGGGATGGATTTTGCGGTTATGATGAAAAGGAGGTTGAAAAGTCTCAATATTTAGACATCAGCTGATCATGGTTTGCGCTGTAATTTCGTTGAGAAAGGTCATGGCCGCGGGGTTGGGGTTGTTCTTCTTCCAGGCCGCCACTACGTCGATGACGGTATCTTCGCCTTTCAGCGGGATAAATGTAAGCGCGTCTTTGTGGATGATTTTTGCGGAATTGGGGAAAAACGTAATGCCGAAACCCGATTCTATGAGTATGCCTACGGCCTCCATGGTGATGGGGGTGTAAACGAAGTTGGGCTTGAAGCCCCGGCTGGCGCAGATTTGTATGACTTTTTGATACCAATGGGGAGAGGACTGCTGGGCTGTAATAATGAAGGATTCCTGGGCCAAAGCGCCAAAGTCCAGGACGGGCGATTCGGCCAGGGGATGATCTTTTCGCATGACCAGGGAGATGTTCTCGTCATATAACTTGATCCACTGAAGGTCGGAGGAATCGATTAAGTCGAAGGAGCGGGTAAAACCTATGTCGATGTGCCCCTGTTCGATGGCTTTTCGCAGAGGCGCCATGTACATTTGTTCAAATGTCAGTCCGATGCTTGGACATTTGTCCTGGAAAGGGGGGATCCATTCGTGAAAATGCGATTTGAGCAGGGACCCCAGGAAGCCGATGTTGATATGGCCGGAGAGCCCCGCGTTCATCCGGCGGGCTTGTTCGACGGCTCTGTCCAGCCTGTCGATGATTTCCTGAACTTCCTGAAAAAAACTGGAGCCGGCCGGGGTGAGCTTAACAAGACGGGTATCGCGGTAGAACAGCTTAACGTTCAGCTCCGCTTCCAGGGCGGCGATGCTGTGACTTAGAGCGGATTGCGCGATAAAAAGGGATTTGGCGGCTTCGCTGAAATTCAGATGGCGCGCCACGGCGACGAAATTGTGCAATTGTTGAATATTCATGGCTCACTCGCCTCGCTTTTTAACCGTCGCCGCTTGGGTGACTCCTATAATAAGAAGGATATCCAAAAAAGCGGCGACGGTCAAGTATTAAAAAGAAGGAGTTGCGGTTTGCGGTCTAGGGATTTGCGTCTGCCAAAGACGGGCGGCAGAATGCCGCCCCTACAGAAGCATCATGCGCGGTACCGTAGGGGCGGCATCCAGCCGCCCGGGACCGTCCGAAAACTGTCATATCTTGTCATTCCGGGCTTGACCCGGAATCCAGGTTCTGTTGTTTATCATTTTTGGATTCCGGCATAAAGCCGGAATGACGGGAGACTTGCCAAACCGCGAATCGCAGAAGAAGGAGATGATAGTTAAAATGGACTTGTATAAGTAAGCGTTATATGAGTATATGCAAAGACAGGAGGCTAAGAAATGGAGCAGGAATACTGGAAATGGCCGGAATCCAGCTGGACATCGAAGGAGATCGACTGGAAATCAGCCAAGGCCGTGACCGCGGGCGTGGATGTGGGCACGACAGGAACGCAGGCGGCCATTATGTGCGATGAAAAACTGTTTGGGTACGCCAATATCCACACGGGCGGCAGTTTTAAAAAATCGGCGAAAATCGCGGTGGAGAAAGCGATGGGCGCTTCGGGAATGGCCTTGACGGATATCCGGGGCATTATGGGTACCGGCGCCGGGGGCAGGAACGTGGAATTCGCCGGGGGATTCATGGACGGGGTGCGCTGCCAGGGCCGCGGGGCGCGGTTCCTGTATGGGCCGGAGGTACATACGGTGGTGGATTTGGGCGGCCAGTCGTGTACGGCCATCCGGCTGTACGACTGGGACCGGGTATGGGACTTTATGATGAACGACAAATGCGCGACGGGCATAGGGCGGAATATCGAGTTTATGTGTGACATGCTCCAGGTGCCGATCCAGGAGATCGGGCCGATGTCGCTGGAGGTGGAGACGGATCCGGAGCCCGTGGCCACGAGCTGCTACTGTTTCGCCGATACGGAGACGATGGGGCTGTTCGGTCGTCCGGAATACAGGAGCGCGCCGCTGACGGAGAACGAGGTGTACGCGAAATATCTGTTCGCGGTGGCGTGGCGATGTCTCAGCACCATCGGTAAGCTGCAGCCCATGGATGTGGGCGACATCCGGATCCATTATCCGGAGCTGGGCTTCACCGGCGGTCTCGCGAAGAATCCCGGCATCACGAAGCGTATCGAGCGGGAGCTGAAGATCACCGCGCTGACAAGCGAATACGACCCGCAGCTGGCGGGCGCCATCGGCGCGGCGCTTCTGGCGCCGGCCGAGACAGACAGGAGGCAGCGGCAATGAATTTCAAACAGCTGGCGGAAAACCGCCATGAATACGCCAAGGCGTGGAAGGCGCGCACGGGGGGTCAAGTGCTGGGATACTACGATCCTTACTTCCCGGAGGAACTCGCTTACGCGGCCGGGATGCTGCCCGTGCGCATTTTGGCGCGGCATGAGCCGGACGACGTCTCGACGAAGTGGATCTACGCTTCCTGCTACCCGGTGCGGGACTACGTCAATCAGTTTTTCAACGGGCGGTACGGTTATCTGGACGGGATCGTGGACACGGGAGGCTGCGAATGGGTCTATAACGCCTTTGAGGTGGCGATGAACACAACGCCGTCCCTGAAGACGCACTATATATTCATCCCGCGGTATCCCAACGCGCCTACGTCCCCGGGTCTGGTGGTTTCGGAACTGAAGACGATGAAGAAGGTCTTTGAGGAATGGACGGGCCGGGAGATTACGGATGAGTCGCTGGATCACGCGATCGAGGTGTACAACAAAAACCGGCTTCTGCTGATGCGTATCTCGGAGCTCCGGCGGGCGTATGAGACGCCGCTGTTCGGATCCGAGGCCATGCAGATGCTGCTGGCGGATCAGGTGATGGATAAGGCGGAGATGAACGCGATTCTGGAATCCTTCCTGGCGGAACTCCAGGAGCGTCCGCCGCGGGAGGACCGCGTGCGGCTGATGATCATCGGCAGCGAGACATGGGACGCGGAACTGGAGGAATTGGTGGAATCCCTGGGCGCCAACGTGGTCATAGACGAGCTGGACAACGGAACCTCCTATTTCTGGAACACGATATACGAGCAGAAGGACCGGCTGCTGGCGATCGCGCTGCGGTACCTGGGCAGGCCGCACAGCGCGCTGCGGGACAACAACTGGCGGCGCCGGAGTCAGCATGTCTTCGAGCTTGCCGAGGATTACATGGCGGACGGCGTGCTGATCGTGAAGCAGATCTACTGTGTGATCCACGGAACCGACAACTACGCCATGTGGAAGCTTCTGCGGGAGCGGAACATCCCCTATCACTTCTTTGAGCGGGATACATCCTTGCCGGAAGACGAGACGCGGCAGCGGCTGGAGTCGTTCATCAACATGCTGAAACCGGGGCTGGTCCGTCTGAGGGGCTGGCATGAGCCGCTGGTTATCTGAGAGGAGGAGAAATCGTGCTGCAAAAAGGACAGCTATGGGAGACCAAACCGCTTGAATACTATGCCAAGGCTAAGGAGCTGAGGGCGAAGTGGGAGAAAAACGCCGAGAACAAGGAGATTGTTCTCGGCCAGGGCAACACCTCGTTTGTTGTGGACTGGCAGCAGGCGTTCCCGGCCATTATGGTCATGGAGGATAACCCCAGGGGATCGACGATCGCCGCGAAGAACCTGCCGGAGGCCCGGCGCTTCCGTCTGGCCAGCGAGAGCCGGGGCTGGGGACGGGAGATCTGCGGTTACCACGGCGTGCTGTGGGGCCAGCAGTTCATCGGCTACCAGGTGGACGGCAGTCCGTTCCCGGAGCGCAAATTCGTCGTGCCGATCCCGGCGACCTGCGAATGTCACACGAAGCGCGGCGAGCAGTGCAAGGATTTCAGCCCGGTGCCGCGCTGGTCGGGGGATCAGTGTGTCTACTTGGGACCCTATGACCAGGAGCGGGACAAGGCGATGCTGGATCACAGGGCTTGGTGCAGCTGGAAGATCATCAACGACATTGAGCGGATCTTCGGGCAGCAGTTCAACGACGAGAAGATGAAGGAGCTGATCAAGATCAGCCGGGCGGTGAAGCCGATCCGGGAGGAGATATTCAAGCTGATGACGCACATACCCGCCCCGCTGTCCGTCAAGGAGCTGTATTCGACCTACGTGCTGGGCGGTCTGGTGAAGATCGAGATGAATGAGTTGCTGGACTTCTGGAGATCGGTCCGGGACGAGGTGAAATGGCGGACGGAGAACAACATCGCCGCCGTGGGTACGGAGCGATACCGGTGGATGGAGGCGCACCCGCCGGCGTACTACTTCCTGAAGTATTACCGGTACATGGAGAAATACGGCGCAGTGTGCATCGGCTCTCAGTACACGAACTATACGTTTGCCCAGCTGGAGCGCAAGCCGGACGGGAGCATCGGCGACAGAGACTACACCTTCGTGGACGAGTATATGACGCCCATCCCGCAGCCGGACGGCAGCATCCATGAGAAGGTGCTGTACCACCCGACGTTTTCGCCGGAGATGCGCATCGATACCCGGGAGGATGAGATCCGCTACCTGGACGGCGCGTCCGCGAGAGGATCGGTTCAGCACTTCAAGCAGGACGAAATATACCGGCCTTACGCGCTGAACGAATTCGCGGACATCTACAAGGTCAACGGGGCGATCATGCCCTTGCACCGCAGCGGCGTCAACTGCACGCTGACCCGCAAGGAGCAGGCCATGCGGCTGCGGAAAGCGGGCGTGAGCGTGATGCACTATGAGTTGAACCAGGGCGGGGACAACACGGACTTAGACGAGAAGCGCATGCTGGAACAGCTGGACCAGTGGATGGAGAGCCAGGGCCTGCGCAAGCTGGAAGACTAGGAGGTGCTGGAATGACGACGGTCGGAATCGACATGGGCGTAGAGAACATAAAGATCGTGGTATTGCGGGATGAGAAGATCATCGGCCGGGGGAAGGCCCGGTCGGGCGGGGCCAAACGCCTGGCGGCGGCAAAAGCGGTGTATGAGAGCGCGCTGAAGGAAGCGGGCCTGAGGGAGGATCAGGTGGAGAAGGTTTTTGTCACCGGCAAGGGCAAATTCGACGTGGAATCCATGGCGGGCGACATCATCACCGAACCTGTGACGGCGGCCAAGGCGGCTGAATTCCTGAGTCCGGGCGCCACCTGTGTGTTTAACATCGGAGCGGACGAGACCATGGCGCTCACATTGAACAAAGACGCCAGGATCACGGAAATGGTCATCAATGAGAAGTGTGCCGCCGGCGTGGGGAACTTCATCCGGAATATGGCGAGAAGGCTGGAGCTGACCCAAGAGGAGATGGGCGCCGTACCGCCGAAGGCAAAGGACGGGCCCGCGGTCAGCGACGGCTGTATCGTGTTCGGCGAGCTGGACGCGCTGAATTTGATGAACAAGGATGTTCCGCCGGAAGAGATCGCCTCGGCGGTCCTATTCACAGCGGTGATCCGGGCCAGTACAGTCATCAAGGATCTCACCGAGCCGAATTTTGAGAAAGTGACGCTTTTGGGAGGGCTGACTCAAAACAAGGCGTTCGTGACCGCGCTGAAATCCTGGTTGGACCTGGAGTTTGTGATTCCGGACGAAGCGGAGTACGCCCCTGCCCTGGGCGCGGCTCTGCTGGCGGCCGGTTGGGGCGTGAAGCCTTATATCGAGCCGGCGTCCGCTGTATCATAAAAATACGGTTGAGAGAAGAGAGGAGATATTCACAATGTCAAAGCGTATCATTGTAATCCTGAGCGTCGTGCTGGCGCTGGTCATGGCCGCCGGATGCGGCGGCAGCGCAAGCAGCACAGACACACCGGCCGGCCAGACCACGGCCACGGCGCCCTCCGGTCAGACCGCGGCCCCTGTGGTGGAGAGAAGCAAAACAGTCACCATTGGAACCAATTCAAAACCCACAACCCTGGATCCGAACAATTTCAGGGATTATGGCAGTCAGGCAGCCATTAATATGACCTATGAAACATTGATTGCGTCCACGCATGTCGGTGATCCGTACAGACCGTATCTCGCCAAAAGCTGGGACATCGCCCCGGACGGCAAATCCTGGACTTTTCAGCTGCAGGAGGGCGTTCTCTGGAACAACGGCGATCCCTTTACCGCCGACGATGTGGTCTTCACGGTGCAGCGCCTGGTAGACAATAAGGATACATTGGTCGTTTACAATCAGTATCTGCCGGATCTTGAATCCGCGGAAAAAATCGACGAACTCACGGTGAAGGTTAATTTTAGCAAGCCGACGCCTTTGGCGGGCAACGGTTTTCGCTGCATGTTCATCATTCCCCAAAAAGCGTATGAGGAGTACGGCGACGATTTGTTCAACAAACAAATTATGGTCGGAACCGGTCCGTGGATGTTGGAAGAGTGGGTAGACGGTCAGTATACCCATTATCTCAAAAACGAAAATTACTGGGATAAAGCGAATTATGATTCGTACTTCGACGAGGTGTATGTGCGCTATGTCGTAGACGATTCCGCCGGTGTCGCGGCGCATCTGGCCGGCAGCTTTGAAGCCTATTTCACCAGCGCCGGACTCAGCACGGATATGACGTCTTTGTATGACGGCGCGGGAAACAAAACGGAGTTAAGGGTGGTTGAATCAAACTCGACCGTATGGCTGGGACTCAATTTCAAGGAAGGCAGTATATGGCACGATGAAAATATCCGAAAAGCCTTCGACGCCTCGATTGACCGGCAGTTGATCCTCGATACCGTCATGGGCGGCGGGGCTATTCCTAACGGCTATTTGCCGGCAAATATGATCGGCTCCGACGCGACGCTCCCCAAGGCCGTATACGATCCGGACCTTGCCAAGGAACTGCTGGCTGACTCTTCATATGACGGACGCGAATTCGGGCTCATGATCGGCACCAATACGACCAATGAGCAATTGGGCCTGGCTCTTGCGGACATGGCCAACGCGGTCGGGTTCAATATGAAGGTAGAGCTGACGGATCTCAGCGTATTCACCCCAAGACAGAACTCGGGGGATTATGATTTCTTCCTGATCAATACGGCATTCCCCGACGGCCTGCCGCTGCGCCAGCTGAACCGTGTCGTGACCAATCTTGATAAATCCGGTTATCAAAACGACGAACTGTTTGGGATTATCAATCATTTCCTTACGGAATTGGACGAGACGAAGCGCTTTGATTACGCCAAACAGGCCAACCGCTTCATATTCGAGAATAAAGGGCCGCAAATCAGTTTGTTCACCAAAAACGTAATCACTCCTGTTGACTGGGGCATTATCGGCGTCACCTATTATCCGGACGGTCTGTGGGACTACATTCATGTGGATTATGATCCTTCGCTGATACCGTAATAAACACATATTGACAGTCCCGGGCGGCAGAATGCCGCCCCTACGGACGCGTCGTTCTCGGTACCGTATGGGCGGCAGGATGCCGCCCATACATGGGGGACGCAGGGATGATTGCGCAGGTTAAAGGAGGTCTGTCATGCTTTACTATATTGGCAAACGTTTTTTGCAGTCATTGGTCGTCATATTTATTGTCACACTGTTTGCTTTTGTATTGGTTCACGCCGCGCCCGGCAATCCTGCCAGAATGATGGCGGGGGAGTATGCCACCGATGAACAGGTCGCCGCGATGGAAGAAAGAATGGGATTTAATAAACCGATATACGAGCAGTTTTGGATGTATTTGGAAGGCTTGGCTCACGGCGATTTCGGGATGTCCGTGGTCTATAATCAGCCGGTTTTGCCCATCATCTTCAGCCGGCTTCCCGTGACGGTCCAGCTGGCCGTCGGCACGGTCCTCGTGGCGTGTCTGCTGTCCATTCCGCTGGGAGTCATCGCGGGAGTAACCAGGGCGAAGTTCATTGAATTCTTCGCTATGTTTTTCGCTCTCCTGGGACAATCCATGTCTTCGCTGTGGCTGGGCATTCTGCTCATCTATATTTTTGCCGTCAAACTGGGATGGCTGCCGGCGATTGGAACCGGAGGCATCGAGTACCTGATTCTTCCCGTGCTGACCATGGGCTATCCCATGGCGGCGACCCTTACCCGCGTGGCGCGGTCCGGGATGATAGACACCATGAATGAGGATTATATTACCGCGACATACGCCAAAGGGATCAGCAATTTTCAAGTATATACCAAATACGCGCTCCGAAACGCCATGATACCCGTTATTACCCTGATCGGTCTTGACTTGGCGATGCAGCTGTCCGGGTCGGTGATTGTGGAATCCGTGTTTTCCCGGGCCGGTGTCGGACAATTGATGAATCAGTCCGTGACCTCCAGGGATTATGCCATGATTCAGGCGATGCTCCTGATATCCTCATTCCTGTTTACGTTCGTTAACTTCATTGTGGATGTCATCAATTCTATCATTGACCCCAGACTGAGTCTGTATTAAGCGAGGTGGCCCTGTGGATAAACGGATTCTTTTTTCGCGGATGCGGAAGAGTTATTTCTTTATGATCGGTGTCGTCGGGATTGTTCTCATATTTGCGATTTGTTATCTTGTGCCCCTGTTCGTTCATTGGGATCCTGAGAAAAACTCTCTGCTTGACCGGTTGTTCCCGCCTGAAGGCTTTGCGCGGGGTTTGGAAGGTCACGTTTTTGGCACCGACGCGCTGGGCCGGGACGTATTGAGCCGGATATTGATCGGCGGACAGTATTCGTTCCGGCTGGCTTTCATGGTTGTGGTTCTGCAAATGGTGATTGGGACTGTGCTGGGCATATTATCCGGCTACCTGGGCGGTTGGGCGGATATCATCATCATGCGCGCCTGTGACGCGATTATGTCGATGCCGACGTTGATTATGGCGATCGCTGTCCTGGCCGTACTTGGACCGAGCACACAGAATTTGGTTTTGGTTCTGACCCTTTCCGGCTGGATTCAGCTCTGTAAGGTGGTCAGAAACAATGTGCGCGTGGTCAAACGCCAGGAGTTTGTTTTGGCCTCCAGAGATTTGGGCGCCAAGCTTTCCCATATTATGTTCTCGCAGATTTTGCCCAATGTTACCACAAATATCATTATTATTGCCAGCCAGAGGCTCGGGTTTTTGATCATCATGGAAGCCTCTCTGAGTTTCTTGGGCCTGGGAATACAGCCTCCCGCGCCATCGTGGGGGAACATGATTTCCGCCGGGCGGCAGTATATGACGACGCAGCCCTGGCTGATACTGGTGCCGGGTTTCGCGTTGATGCTGGCGGTTCTCTCTTTTAACTTTCTGGGAGACGGTATCAGGGATGTATTGGATCCAAAACGCAAGATGTAGATCAAAGCTGTGGATTGGAGAGGCGAATGAATAAGGAAGCTGTAACAACGCTGGGGAAAGACGCGGCCCCGGAATGGCGGAATCTGCTGGAAGGGGAAGCGCTCCTCAAAATCACCAATTTGAGAGTAGAGTTCAAAACGGAGCGTTCCACAGTCAGGGCGCTTAATGGAATTGATCTTGTGATACATAAAGGCGAATCCCTCGGCTTGGTGGGGGAGACGGGCGCCGGCAAGACGACCACCGCTCTGTCTGTGCTTAACTTGCTGCCGCGCGAATCCGCCTCAATAGGAGGGGATTCGTCCGTTACGTTCGAAGGCAAGCCGGTATTCACCATGTCGAAAAAAGAACTTCGGAATATGCGCGGCGGGAAGGTTTCTATGGTGTTTCAAAATCCGCTGACCGCGCTGAATCCCACATTCGGCGTCGGCGAGCAGGTCGCCATGGTATTGAGGGTGCATCAGGGCATGAATAAAAAAGACGCGCTCAAGCGCGCCGGTGAGCTCCTGGAGGTCGTGGGAATCCCGAGTTACCGCTTGCAGGATTATCCCTTCCAGTTCAGCGGCGGGATGCGCCAGCGTGTGGGCATCGCCGCCGCGCTGGCCTGCAATCCCCAGCTTCTCATCGCGGACGAACCCACGACGGCGCTGGATGTGACCATTCAGGCGCAGATCCTTGAACTCATGAGAGATCTGCAGACCAAGTACTCATCCTCTCTTTTGATGATCACGCACAACCTGGGCATCATTTCCGAGTTATGCCAGCAGGTGGCCGTCATGTACGCCGGGAGGGTCATAGAATACGGCGCGTCAACGGATGTGTTCGCGTCCCCGCGGCATCCTTATACTGTGGGGCTGCTGGGGGCGCTGCCGGCATTGGAAGGGCCGCGCAGCCGGCTGACCGCCATACCCGGAATCATCGCCGACGCCCAGACTCTCCCCGGCGGCTGCGCATTCCATCCGCGCTGCGAGTTTTGCCGCGAGGAGTGCGAAACCGGCAATCCCGCCATGTCCCATGTGGGGAACGGTCATTTTGTCGCATGCTTTAACCGAGGAGAGGGATAGAGATGTCAAACAGTATAGATTATACCGGGGCGGAGCCGCTGGTTCAGGCAAAGAATTTAAAGAAGCATTTCGAAGTGAAGCGTAAAGGCATGCTGCACGCTGTGGACGATATCAGCTTCAAGATATATCCCGGCGAGACGCTGGGACTGGTCGGCGAGAGCGGATGCGGCAAAAGCACGGTTGGGAACGTGGTGATGCGGCTGCTTCCCAAGACCGGCGGCAGCCTGCTCTACCGGGGCAAGGATGTATTTACCGAATGGCCCGACCAGATGGAACTTCATAGAAAGATGAAGATCATCTTCCAGGATCCGTATACCTCGCTGAACCCGCGCAAACCTGTGGAGAAGATACTCAGCGAGGCATATGTCATCCACAAATTAGGCGGCAAAGCGGAGATCGCGAAGATGGTCCGCGACCTTTGCGACCGGGTTGAGCTGCCCCATAATCTGCTGAACCGCTACCCTCATGAGCTGGACGGCGGCATGCGGCAGGTGGTGGGCATCGCGCGGGCGCTGTCGCTGAATCCCGACTTCATCGTCTGCGACGAGCCTGTGTCGTCTCTGGACGTTTCCGTCCAGGCGAGGATCATCAACTTTCTGATGGATCTGCAAAAAGAACTCGGGCTGTCTTACTTGTTCATATCCCACGATCTGAGCGTTGTGAGGCACATCTCCAACCGCATCGCCATTATGTACTTGGGGCAGATCGTGGAGACGGCCGATACGGACGAGATATTCGCGAACGCCATGCATCCCTATTCCATCGCGCTGTTGTCCGCGATTCCCCGCGTCAACACCACATCCAAGGTGTCCCGGATCGTACTCAAGGGGGATGTGCCCAGTCCGATGAATCCCAAGCCGGGCTGCCGCTTCGCTCCCCGCTGCTGGATGGCCCATAAGGAATGTCTGGATAAAAACCAGGAACTCGTGGAGGCGGAGCCGGGGCATTTTGTTTTCTGCGAGTTCGCTTCCGAATCGAAAGAGAAGGCGAAGGAGGTCCATTATTCCAGTTTGAGCGGCTAAAAAGGAAAATGACGCGATTTGTCGAATTGGCAATTGAGTATCTAATGAATGTCAAATGCCGAACATAAGGAGGAGTGCAGCCAATATGACCGAGAAAGAGAATTTTTTGCGGCTTTTATCCGGAAAGGAGCCTGCCTGGGTTCCGCGATGCAGTGTGATTTACAAGGATAAATGTCAAAAGTACCCGCCTGCCTTCATTCAGATGCGCATGAGTTTCCTGAGCCAGTTCCGCACGCCGACAGGGGGCAGGGATATTTGGGGCGTTCCCTATGTGGCCACAAAGGAAACCGGAGGCATGTCTCTGCCGGAGCCCAACAATTTTATTCTGGACGATGTGACCAAGTGGCGCGATGTAATCAAGCCCCCCAGCACGGAGGGGATCAATTGGGAAGAGATGGCCAAAAAGGATCTCGCGAACATCAACCGTGAAGAGAACGCGGTGGTAATCGGGGTCGGCGGCTTCTTTATGGAATTTATGGGTATGATGGGCTTTGAAGAGGGTCTCGTCAGTCTGAGTCTGGAGAAGGAGACGGTGCTCGAACTGTTTGATTTCATGGCCGACTATCTCCAGCCTTTTATTGAAGCCATTATGAAGTATTACAAGCCTGACGCCTTTAAGGTTACGGACGACACCGCCACCGCGAAGAATCCCTTCATTTCGCCGCAGATGTACCGGGAAATGATCAAGCCGTACCATATGCGCGTCGCGAAGATGCCGCTGGAAGCCGGCTTGCCCATCATGATGCATGATTGCGGCCGCTGTGAGGATTCCATTGAGGATTGGTTCGATTTCGGCGTGCGGGGCTGGGATCCCGCTCAGGTGATGAATGATCTCCAGGGCATCAAGAAGAAATACGCCGGCAAGCTCATGCTTTGCGGCTGCTGGGATTCCTCGGGGCCTCCCGGATGGGCCGGAACGAGTGAGGAGGTTGTGCGCGCCGCTGTCCGCGAATGCGCCGACACTTACGCGCCTGGCGGCGATTTCTGCTTCTGGGCGAGTGTCTACGGCGAGGCGGACGACGAGGAGTTTACGAACCGCGCCAGTTGGATTACGGATGAGTACAACAATTATGTGCGGCCTTTTTATGAGAGGCAGGGGTAGGACCCGTTGAGTTTGCCTGAATCAGGCGGTTAAGCGATTGGTTAAGCTTCTGGTTTAGCTTCTAAGGAGGTTGAATGTTTTGAAAAGCAAGGTTGTGAATGTTTCCGAGGCGCTGGATCTGATCCGCGGCGGGGATACGCTGGCCATATCGGCGGTGGGATCCATCGGATACCCGGACTATGTGGCCGCCAAGCTGGAGGAGCGTTACATAGAACGGAATTCCCCCGGGGGGCTGACGCTGTATTCCGCCGGCGGGCACGGCAGTTTCAACGCCCATTGCAACGACAGCCGTTTTGCCCATCCCGGTTTTCTTAAGCGCCATGTCTGCACGCACCCGAAGGTCGTGCCGGATCTGAGGGATATGATCGAGAACAATGAGCTGGAGGGCTATGTGCTGCCTCAGGGTGTTTTAAACCAGCTTTACCGGTGCAGCGCCGCGCGGCAGCCGGGTATTCTCACCAAAATCGGCGTCGGTACCTATGTGGATCCCAGGCAGGAAGGCGGGAAGATGAACTCGGTCACGAAGGAGGATCTCGTCCGTGTGGTGGAGATGGACGGGGAGGAATGGCTGTATTACAAGAGTGTTCCCGTCAACATAGCGATGATTCGGGGAACCTACGCCGATGAAAAAGGGAACATGACCATCGAGCGCGAACCGCTGAAGCTGGAAATGCTGGAGATAGCCCTTGCCGCCAAGGCGTCGGGCGGCAAGGTCATCGTACAGGTGGAGCGCGTGGTGGAGAACTACTCGCTTAAAGCGAAGGATGTGGTGGTGCCCGGCCAGCTGGTGGACGCCGTGGTCGTCACGGAGCAGCCGGAGATCTATCACAAACAGAGTGGAAGCCCCATCTATAATCCGTATATTTCCGGTGAGGCGAGATCCCCGGCCGGCGCGGCGCCGATCCATCCGTCCGTGCTGAATACGGATGATATTATGTGCAGGAGGGCCGCGTTTGAGCTTTTCCCGGAGGCCATTATCAATCTCGGCGTCGGAGTGGGCTCGGGCACAGGTATGGTGGCGGCGGCCGAAGGGCTGGGGGATATGCTGAATTTTACCCTGGAGCTGGGTGTTTTTGGCGGCACGCCGCTTGCCCCGCCAAACTTCGGCGTCTCCATGAATCCGGAATCCTATGTCTCTCCCCCGACAATGTTCGACTTCTATCACGGAGGCAACCTGGACGTGGCTATTTTGGGCGCGGCGGAGGTTGACAAAGATGGGAATGTGAATGTGAGCCGGTTCGCCGGACATCCCAACGGGCAGGGGGGCTTCATCGATATCAGTCAGATGGCCAGGAAGGTGGTGTTCTGCACCAACCTTAGAACGAAGGGTTTCGAAGGGGAGGTATCGGAGGGCAGGCTCCGCGTCGTAAAAGAAGGCCAGCTGCCGAAGTTCGTGGAGAAAGTGGATCAGATTACGTTTAACGGCAAAGTGGCGTTTGAGGCGGGACACGAGGTATACTATATCACGGAGCGCGCTGTGTTCAAGCTGGAGAAGGAGGGCGTCGCTCTGATAGAGATCGCGCCCGGCGTGGATCTGGAAAAAGACATTTTGGGGCAGATGGGCTTCCGCCCGCGCGTGAGCGGGCCGGTGAAGGTGATGGACGACTGTATATTCCGCCCCGGAAAAATGGGAATGATAGACCGGTGGCAATAGCAAATTGAAACCGGTTGTGTTTCAGGTGACATCCTTATACCGTAGGGGCGGCATTCTGCCGCCCGAATCGGGGATATCCGGACACCGGGGCGCCTGCCGTTTAAGGGGCGGGCGGCAGAATGCCGCCCCTACGAGTGGTCCATAGGGGGTATCGCGGCGAAGGTTGTCATTCCGGGACAAGCCCGGAATGCCGCCCCTACCTTGTGTGCCGGACGCGGGTGTCCCACAGTATGAAGCCGAAGCGGTATTCGCTGTTCCGTTCTGTTATGGGGCCGCGGGAGCGGAGGTAGTCCGCGATGCGCCGGATGTCTTCCTCGGATTCATGATCGCAAGCGTGAGCGATATTCGCCACGCTTTTTTCTGTGGGTTCGGATGTTTCGTGGCGCAAGTCTGTGTAATAATAGGTCTCGGGGTAATATCCCATGAACCAGAGCAGGTTTAAGAGGGCGTAGAAACCCTTGCCGTCTTTTTTGGGCGGTTTTTCGTGACCGAACACTTCGCGGCTTACCTGGGAGGCCAAATCGTCCTGCGCGTGGACGAAGGAGACGTTGCAGCAGTAGGCGCGGCTCATTTGAATCAATTTGCCGAGACAGCCTTTCCCTGTGGCCGCCGGGGTGATGGAACTGAACACCAGGTCAAAGGCGCCTGTCAATCCCGCGGACTCTATGTCCAGTTCGAGAAAGTCGCAGCGGGTGTAGGACACGTTCTTGATGCCGTTGGATTTCGCGTAATTTGTTCCGTAATCGATGAATGCTTGAGCGTAGTCCATGCCTGTGGCGTGTTTGGCGGTTTTGGCGAATTCGGCGGCAAAAAGCCCCGGCCCGCAGCCCACATCGACGACGGTGTCGTTTCTTCCCAGCAGGCCCCGCCCGCGCAAATATCCGGCTGTGGCGCGCACACGCTCGGTCATGCTGCGCTTGCCTTTGCCGTCGGGGCCCAGTTCGCTGACCCAATCCCTGGAGTGTTTGTCCCATGCCTCCTGGGAATGGCTGGGGGGAGTGAGGCTTCTTTCTTCCCAAAGGCTCTGAAAGCGGGCCAATTCGGCTGTTGTATTATACGAACTCATGACGGCAGCTCCTTTTGAGAATGTTGGGGACCGTTTAAATAATCGGACAGGTCTTTCAGCAATTGTTCCGCGGAGGCAATCAGCGCGCCGTTATGTTCAAGCACTGTCTTCAGGTCGCCGGCTTTCGCGGCGGACTCCAGCGATTCGGCCCGTTTGCCTACTTCGGCGGCGTGGATGCCGTAGCTGCTGCCTTTGAGGCCATGCACGGCGATCAGGTAATCCTTCAGATTCTCTTCCGCCGGGGAGCGCAGTTTGTCCAAAAGCTCCGGCGCGCCTTTCAGATATGACTGGAGGATGCGCAGGTAGATTCTCTCGCTGTGGTAGCGCTGGATGCCGCCGGCGATGTCCAGTCCTGGCACGGCGGCCTCCGGCGGAGGAGCGGCCTCGCCTGCGCCGGAAGCCGCGGTCCGTGTTTCCGGCGGAGGAACGGCGGCCGTGTTTGCCCCTGCCGCATCTGCCCCTGCCGCGTCTGCCCCTGCCGCCTCTGCCGCCTCTGCCTCCGCCACTGCGGCGGTTTCCGGCGCCGGGGTTTCTTCCGCCTGCGTTTTTTGGATCCACCGGTTTAAGACCGAATCCAGCCGCGCGACGTCGATGGGCTTGGAGATATAATCGTTGAAGCCGTGGGCGATAAACATCTCGTCGTTCCCCGCCAGCGCGTTGGCGGTCAGGGCGATCACCGGCACGGTCCGGGCGTATTCGGTTCCTATACCGTTCCGGATGATTTGGGTGGTCTCGATCCCGTCCATTTCCGGCATCATATGATCCATCAGGATCAGGTCGTAACGCGGGTCCGCCGTCTGAACGCGCTCGATCGCCTCCCTGCCGCCGGATACGCAATCCACGGTCAGCCCGTAAGGTTCCAGCAATCCTTTGGCCACTTCCAGATTGACGGGCACATCATCCACCGCCAGCACCCTGGCGTAAGGCATACGGGTTCGCGTCAGATTCGCGGCGGGATCGCGGTGTTCCGTAATGAACCGCAGGCCGTTCAGTTCCTCCGCGGCGGCGGCGCCTATGGGGGAGGCGTCTGTGACGGTCTGGGGAATCCGCACGGTGAATGTGCTGCCGGTTCCGTACTCGCTTTCAACGGAGATGGTTCCGTTCATGAGATCCAACAGCCGCTTTGTGATGGAGAGGCCCAGGCCGGTACCTTCGATTTTGCGGTTGGCCTTGGCGTCCAATTGGACGTATTCGGAAAAAAGCCGGTCGATGTCTTCTCTGCGGATTCCGATGCCCGTGTCGCTGACGGCCATAATCAGAACGGTGTTTTCTTCGGATTTTTCCGAGGTGACACTCAGGCTTACCTTGCCTTGTTTGGTGTATTTGATGGCGTTGGAGAGGACGTTGTTCAAGATTTGTTTAATGCGCAGTTCGTCCCCGTATAATCGGGAAGGCAGGGATTCGTCCGCCGACAGTTCAAATGTGATCGGCTTGTCGCCGACGCGCACCATATTGAGCTGGACGGTGTCGCCGATCAGATTTTGCGTGTCGTATTCCACCGGAACGGTTTCAAAGCTGCCGGACTCGATTTTGGAAATATCCAGTATATCGTTGATGATGCCCAGCAGGGTAGCGCCGGAACCGCGGATTTTCTCGATGTTGGCATAGGTTGGATCCGGCAGTTCCTTTTGCAGTTCGATATTGCTCAGGCCGATGATGGCGTTGAGCGGCGTACGGATTTCATGGCTCATGGTGGCCATAAACGCGCTTTTGGCCTGGGAGGCCGATTCGGCGATGACGACCTGTTCCGCCAGTTCCTTGGTGCGTTCCAGCACCGTCGCCTCCAATGTCTCGTTCAGACGGTTCACTTCATTGAAGGAGCTGGCAAAATGTTTTGCCAGAATAAACGCGGCCACGGTGGTAAAGATGAAGAAACTGTAACGGGTCAGTCCCATACCCGTATGAGTCGTGATGGAGTCCACCAGGTCGAAGATCGCGGTGCCGCCCAGAATCAGCATCGTGATTAAAATATTTCCCAGCGGCGTGGACACCAGATTCTCTTTGACGGCGTCCAACAGCCTGACCGCGCCGTCCGGCTGTTTTTGCTCCTGACGGTACGCGTTTGAGAAAAACATGAACAATACGTCGTACAGCAGCATATACAGCATAAACAATATGCCGAATACCTGCCAGACCCGCAAGGCGTCGCTGGCGAACTGGACGGACAGGAAAGATTGGAGGGGAACCAGAATCAGACAAATCAGGCCGTAAATTTTTGTCGGAAGACGCAGCTTCGGGGCGTTCAGACGCTCGATAAAAGCCGCCATGAAGAAGGTGAGCAGGTAAAGCACCCCGAATTCAATCCGCTGAGCGATGCCGGAATCAAATATGATCCGGTAGACTATCGGATCCCTGACGACGCAATAAACGCCTACAAAGATGGAAAACAGGCTGTAGTACAGATTATATATTTCGTCTCTGCGCATGGAGTACAGCAGCAGGTGATACAGACCCACGAATACATAAACTGAGAGAAAAACCATGGTAATATGGCTGGCATGCCGGTTTTCGATGGATGTGTAGTGATCGATGTAATAGGGGGAGGTGTAGAACAGTCCGGTATCGTGACTGGAAGGCGGGCCCAGGATCCTGAAGGCCAGGAGATTGGTTCCCGGCTGAAACAGGATCGGATTGACAGAGAATCTGACATATCGCAAACTTCTGTGGGAAAGTATATTTCCGTTTTCGTCCAAATACATTTCCGATCGAATCAGACTGCCGTTTAAGTAGATCTCCCAATTGTCTCCGATGCCTGCCAGAAATATGCCGGGGGTTACGGACACGTCTTCCCGCAGCCATTGAACAACGTCGTCTTTCATTTCAAAAGGGATCAGAAGCGTAAATTCCACGGCCGGTTCGCTGAAGGGGGACAGGAAGCGTCTCGGCTGCTCCGCGATGTCTGAAAGAGACAGTTCCGGCGCGAATTTCAGGCTTTCACGTATGCTTATGGCGGTTTGCGTTTTTGGAGGCGCGAACCAGCCGCCGGGCTCAGGGATCTGGCGGATGTCCGCGGGATCGAAGCCGGCCTTGATATAAGTCGGGTAATCTCTCAGATTCACATAGAGCGCGCTGTCTCCGGAGCCGGGCGCGCCGGCGAAGAACAGCAGGGACATCAGCGCGATTCCGGAGATCAACAGAACCGGCAGTACAAACAGCTTGTTTTTCATGGTTGCTTCCTTATATAATTGTTTCGAGTTGTTTCGTCAGGGGATGGGACGCGGTTTAAGTATAACAGAAATAAGATGTCTTTGGTACTGTAAAAGATGAACAATACATGATACAATGATAAAAATGTATGTCTTTGAATTGAGGTATGTGTGGTTATATGAATAAGGCCAGAGAATTGGTGCAGCGGTATATCTTTTCCAACGAGCTTCCCTTGGACGCGCGTATACTGAACATGGTGTGCGCCTTTGGCGTGGCGGCCGCCTTGGTTGCCACCATCGTCCGTGTGGCCGCGCGGGCTGAATTTATCACTCTCATGATTATGCTGTTGATGCTGGTATCCCTGATCGTTTTGATTTTTGTAACCAACCGGTTCCATATTTATCGGATCAGCACGTGGATTACCCTGATTGTTCTGGGAGACGTGATGTTTCCCCTGATCTTTTTGACCACCGGCGGGATTGACGGCGGCATGCCCATTTATTTTGTGCTCAGCATTGTCATCACATTTCTGTTTTCACGGGGCAAAATCTTCGTGACGCTGCTCACGGTGCATGTTCTCATTATCATAAGATGCTTTTATGTCAACTATTATTACCCCGGCACGCTGATACCGATGAATGTGTTTCAGCGGTATACGGATGTGATACAGTCCCTTTTTGTGACCGGTTTCTTTGTGGGGCTTGTGCTCAAGTTTCAGGACAGGATTTATCTGGCTGAGAAGAAAAAGGCGGAGGACGCCAAATATGATTTGGAAATAGCTCAGCAAGGGCTCATCCACCGGGACAAATTGCTTTCCGCGGTCAATCAGGCCGCGGCGGTGCTTCTGTCGGAGGACGACTCGGTTTCCGTATATGAGAAAATCAATGAAGCCATGGGCATTCTCGCGCTGGCCCTGGAGGTGGACAGGGCGTTTGCCTGGCGCAACAGGGATGTGGACGGCGTTCTGTACAGCAAACAAATCGCGGTCTGGCAGAGGGAGGGGACGCCGCCGGCTTTGGTGGATAGGCCCTTTGAGAATGTTCTGCGCGGTTTTGGGAAAGAGGGGAAGGACGCGGACATCGGCATCATCAATATGAAGGTGAAGGATATTTCCCCGGGCGCGATCGATATGGACGCCACCAAAGGCATGAAATCCCTGCTGGTGACGCCTATTATCCGGGAAGGGGAGATGCGCGGCTTTGTCACCTTTGAGGATTTCACCCGGGAGCAGCTTTTTTCCAAAGAAGATGAGGACATCATTTTTTACGGCGCCATGCTCATCGGGTCCGCGCTCAGAAGGGCGGAAATGGTGGACGGCGTCATTCAGGCGCGGCAGGAAGCGGAAACGGCCAGCGCGGCCAAAAGCGACTTCCTGTCCAATATGAGCCATGAGATGCGCACGCCTATGAACGCCATCATCGGCATGACGGCGATTGCCCGGTCTTCCGCCGATATGGAGCGGAAGGATTATTGCCTGGGCAAGATAGAGGACGCTTCCTCCCATTTGCTGGGGGTCATCAATGACATATTGGATATGAGCAAGATAGAGGCGAACAAGCTGGAACTCGCCGTGGATGTGTTCGACTTTGAGAAAACGCTCCAAAAAGTGGTCAATGTGATTAATTTTCGGGTGGATGAAAAAAACCAGAATCTGACCGTACATATTGATAGAAATATCCCGCGGTTTTTGATCGGCGACGACCAGAGGCTGGCTCAGGTCATCACAAATCTGCTCACAAACGCTGTGAAATTCACCCCTGACGAGGGAAGCATCCGCCTCGACAGCCATTTGATTGAGGAGACGGACAGGGTCTGCACACTCCGGATCGATGTGGCCGATACAGGCATCGGCATCAGTCAGGAACAGCAATCCAGGCTGTTTACGTCTTTCGAGTAGGCGGAGAGCAGCACTTCCCGCAAATTTGGCGGCACGGGGCTGGGGCTTGCGATCTCTAAGCGCATCGTGGAACTGATGGGCGGCAGCATATGGATCGACTCGGAGCTGGGCAAGGGATCGGTTTTTTCTTTTACCGTTTTGCTGGAGCGGGGGAAAGAGGAACGCCGCGGCCTGCCGGGTTCGAGACTGAATTGGGGGAACGTGCGTATGCTGGCGGTGGACGATATGCCGGAGATCCGGGAATATTTCGGGGATATCGCCCGGCGGCTGGATGTGAAATGCGATGTGGCCGCCGGCGGTGAGGAAGCCCTCGCGCTCATTGACAGCGGGCGCCACTATGATATTTATTTTGTGGATTGGAAAATGCCCGGGATGGACGGCATTGAGCTTTCCCGCAGGATCAAGGAGTATGGGGGGGAACCGGTGGTCATCATGATATCTTCCACGGAGTGGAGTTTCATTGAAGCGGAGGCGAAGGGCGCGGGGGTGGACCGGTTCCTGGCAAAACCGCTGTTTCCTTCGATGATTGCCGACTGCATCAGCGAGTGCCTCGGGGCGGAGGGGCTCCTGGCCGCGGCGGAGGCGTCTGAAGCGTCGGGTGGGCCGGGTGAGGCGGATCACTTTGAGGATTATCGCATTATATTGGCGGAGGATGTGGAGATCAACCGGGAGATTGTATCCGCGCTTTTGGAGCCGACGGGAATCAATATAGAATGCGCGGAAAACGGTGTGGAGGCGCTGAGGCTTTTTTCGGAAAATCCCCGGCGGTACGACTTGATATTGATGGATGTGCAGATGCCGGAAATGGACGGATATGAGGCTACGCGCCGCATCCGGGCGCTGGATGACCCGAAGGCGAAGCAGGTGCCGATCGTCGCGATGACGGCTAATGTTTTTCGTGAGGATATCGAGAAATGTCTGGCTTCGGGGATGAACGATCATTTGGGGAAGCCGATGGATTTGGACGATGTATTGAGAAAGCTGCGGCAGTATTTAGGTTAAGCGGCTTTGTCTCGACAAAACCCCCGGTGAAGGAGGAGATATTGCCCTCACGGACTCCGCGTTTTGAATTTCTACGGCTCAATTTGCTGCAAAAGCCAAACTCGCTCCGCTCAAACAGTGGCTTTTGCGGTCGCAAATTTCGCCTAGAAATTCTAAAACGCTCCGCCTAATCGAGACCCGGCTCCTCCTTCGCCGGGGTATTGCGGGAAACTACGGATCGCGTCCGCGAAATAAGCCGCCCCTAGGTTGCCGTGAATGACGCATCTGTAGGGGCGGCATTCTGCCGCCCGCCTTTGGTATGCGCCAGATTCCCAAAGTCAATAAGCCGTTCGCCGCGGCTTGTCTTACCGGGCGTTCGGGAAGAGATCCGGATGGACATATATGGTGTGCGGGTGGGCCGGCACGTCCTGGAAGTCTTCCAGCAGCCGGGAATATTTCAGTGAAAAATCAAAAGCGAAGTGGAGTTCCGGCTTGGTGGCGTCCAAAGCCCGCAGGATGATTTTGTCCGGATAGAACATATATTGGTAGTCTTCATCCCGCCACGCGATAAAGGTATTGCCGACGTTAAGGGTCACATGGCCCCACTCATTGATGACGAAGCCGTGGAAGCTGCCTTTGCCGGCCTCGATCAAATCGTAACGGAAGCGGATCATCTGATCCGGACGATCCATCAAAATGGTGAAGTGATCTAAAATTAACCGGCAAGGCAGGCTGACCTCTTCCAGGAGGCGTCTTTCCGTAGCCAGCAAGGTCTCCAAACGGCGGATGCGTCTCGATTGAGGATGATCCGCTTCCTCATCCGGTTCGCAGGCCGTTTTGCTTTTCCTCAAGGCGAGCGTCACATCTTCCAGCAAAGACAGAAACCGTTGATCCCGAAGCATTCTTTTCTCCACAGCAGATCCCTCCAGAAACCCTTTTGCTTTATTATAACAAAAAACGAGATTTTTTGACACCGAAAAATATCGCAAACCTTGCGAATCGCTGATTGGAGAAATTCTCCTCACAAGGAGGAGAATAAAAGACGCCGGAATTTCGCGTCTGTTCAAAGACGGGCAGCAGAATGCCGCCCCTACGGTACCGTGAATGGTGCGCCCGTAGGGGCGGCATTCTGCCGCCCGGGACCGTCCGAAAACGCAATATCTTGTCATTCTGGGCTTGTCCCAGAATTCAGGTTCCTCGGTTTATCATTTTTGGATTTCGGGACAAGCCCGGAACCGTGTGTTTCCGGGCTGCTAATTTCTCTGGGGTGACTGAGGGGACTTGAACCCCCGAGTGCCGGAGCCACAATCCGGTGCGTTAACCGCTTCGCCACAGCCACCATGTCATGTATGCCTCCAAGGGAGAAGCTGACGCGTACCCTTGAGTATTTCACATGCTAGCATATTTTCTTTGTTTTTGCAATAGTTTCATGGGGAAATTTTTCGGATCCCCTGCGCCGGACTCCTGTGCCGTCCTCACCGCGGCCGGCTGCTGTGCCATACGAAGGCGGTTTCAATGATTTTTTCCAGCTGGGCGTATTGCGGGCGCCAATGCAGCTCTGTTGAAATTTTATCGGACGACGCCACCAGGACATCCGGATCTCCCTGCCGGCGGGGGCCGATTTTATACTTGATTTTTTTGCCGGTTACTTTTTCGGCGGTTTTTAAAATCTCCAGATTGGAGAACCCGTGGCTGCTGCTTAGATTGTATGTCGCGCTGGCTCCTTTTTTCAGCGCGTTGAGCGCGAGAATATGCGCGTCCGCTAGGTCTGAGACGTGGACGTAGTCTCTCACGCAGGTACCGTCCTCTGTGCTGTAGTCGCCGCCGAATATGGCGGCTTCTTCGTCTTTCAGCGCCGCTTGGATGATGTTCGGGATCAGATGGGTTTCGGGGTTGTGATCTTCCCCGATTTTTCCGCTGATATGGGCTCCGGCGGCGTTAAAATATCTCAGCGCCGTATATTTAATGCCATAGGCGGCGTCCGCCCATTTCAGCATTTTTTCCACAGCAAGCTTCGTTTCGCCGTAGGGGTTGATCGGGTCGGTTTTGGAACTCTCCAAAATGGGGAGCTCTTCCGGGACACCGTAGACCGACGCGGTGGATGAGAACACGATTCTGCCGATGCCCGCGTTCTTCATTGCTTTCAGCAGGTTCAGCGCTCCGGCGAAGTTGTTTTCATAATAGTCCAGAGGATTGCTCATGCTTTCTCCCACCAGGGAATAGGCCGCAAAATCAACGACCGCGTCGGGTTTTTCTTTCAGGAGCGCCGCTTGGACAAAATCCGGATCACGCAAGTCTCCCACGATCAATTTCGCCCCGTCGAGTACGGCTTCTCTGTGGCCGGTTGTCAAATTATCCGCCACAACGACGTTATATCCCCGTTCGAGCAGCGCCGCCGCCGTGTGGCTTCCGATGTATCCGGCGCCGCCGCACACCAGTATGGTTTCGGACATGGTGATTCCTCCCGTTCTGTGTCTTGTTGCCATTTATATATGAAATTTATATATGAAATCGGGGCTTGTGTCAATGTGAATTTCGCGGCGGCAGGGAACCACCCGTTCGTAATTTGGAAATGCGCGTCTGTCAAGGACGAGCGGCAGAATGCCGCCCCTACAAACGCGGCATACACGGTACCGTAGGAGCGGCAGGTAAAAAAAGCCGCCCCGAAACTGCCCCGGAACGGCTCAGGCTGCTTCCGCCGCCGCGTTATTCCATGATTAAGTCGTCGTTCTCGTGAAGCAAAAGCGGTTCCGATTCCGGTTCCGAGATCACAGGCGATTGCGAAATGGGCTGAGTGGTGCAATTGC
>JAISDM010000032.1 GCA_031264885.1 Peptococcaceae bacterium
CCAATGTGGTGCCGCCAGTCGTTTTATCTGTCAGTTCTCCGTAGATCAACCGGCCCGCTTCCGGGTCGCTGTTGACTGCCCGGATCACATCGTCCAAGGTGGAAATAGAATTTCCTGAGCCGTCGGTAGCCAAATTCACTGTAATGGCGATCACTTTATCCGTACCGTTTGTCGTCATAACCTCTGTGACGACATTCAGCGGCTGATTGGCGCCTATGGTCGCATACGCGATTTGGACAAGCGCGGTACCGGCGCCGGTCGCCATAGCCGATCCCGGCACGGTGGCTGTCCAGTCAATGCCCTCTATATCCACCGTAGCAGCCGCCACCAAGGTTCCGGAGATATTCGTCTGGGTGTGCAGCGTATAATCCCCGTAGCGCAGATCCGCTACGCTTACGTCCTTGACGCCGGATTCCAGGTTGACGTCCATCTTGCTGGCCACGCCCACATCGTGCTTGATCTTATACTGAGCGCTCTTCTGCACCTGGATCTGGGCGTTGCCGCCCTCGGCCTGGATGTCCAGCTTATAGTTGCCGCCGAAGGTGACTTTTTGATTGTATTCGTCCAGCGTTCTCAGACCGTCCCTGAGATACACCTTGGTATTGACGCTGTCGGACGAGGTCAGCGCGGAAGCGGTGCCGTCCAGCAGGTTCCTGCCGTTGAACTGTGTGGTATTGGCGATCCGGTCCACTTCCTGAACCAACTGATCAATTTCCTTCTGAATGTCCGCCCGGTCCTGAGCCGTATAGGTGTCGCTGGTGGCCTGCACCGCCAACTCCCGCATCCGCTGAAGGATGGAATGGGTTTCCGTCAGGGCGCCCTCCGCCGTCTGAATCAGGGAGATACCGTCCTGCGCGTTCCGGTGGGCTTGTTCCAGACCCCGGATCTGGCTGCGCATTTTTTCCGAGATGGCCAGGCCGGCGGCGTCGTCCGCGGCGCGGTTGATGCGCAGGCCGGAAGACAGTTTCTCCAACGCCCTGGTCATGCCCTGGTTGTTGATGTTCAACGCGTTATAGGCGTTTAAGGCTGGAATATTATGATTGATAATCATGGTTCAATCCCCCTAAACAAGACTTCTTATTGTCGGACTCAGGGCCGCGTCCGGCCCCGGATATTCCTCTCACTTCTATCATCGGACATATCCGGGGATTATTTAGGGGGAATATTTTTTTTTGATATATAAACTTTCGAGAGTTTTGTCCGATATATTACTGATTAACGTATCGGGCGGTTTCCAGCAGACGCGTAATGAGTTTCGCGATGTGCTGTGCTCACCATTCCCGCGCCATAGCGAAGCCGAATTCTTTATCAAAAATCTGAATTGCGGCCTCGTTTACGTCAACAATCTCTCCAAAGTCTCTGTCTTGCCCCTTTATTCGCTCGTTATGCAAACCGTTGAGTATTTGAGCGGCGGTTTCCAACTGAGCGATCTGGGCATTGCGGGTATCATCGTATGTCGCCTTGCTCGCAAGTTCACACTGCACTTTGAGGCAATGAAGGTAATGCTTGAATGAGTCGCTTTCATTATAATATGTTTCGGACGGCATAGCTCCGCCGAACAAGACCTTGCTGTAATCATTTGACATCGTCAAAGGCGCTGCCATTGCCGAAAGGACATCCGCTTTCTTTGCCACATCAAGATATACCACCTTAAACTCAGAGAGTGCTTGCGGACAATAATACCATTTCGTACGCCGGCTGATATCATCACTGCCTCTTGTTTCAAAGTGTTCTGGTTGGAACCATCGAACGTTGAGGAAGTTTCCCGCTGCGATGGCATCACATTTTGCCAGAGCAAGAGGGAGCATTTGGTGGTTAGCATAACCGACGATAACACTCTTGCCGAGACGCTTTATTCCTGCGACAAGCGAGAATAAATTGCCAACCCATATCGGCTTATCAATAAGGTAATGCCGTTCCGGGTGTTCACATACCATATAAACACCGTCAACATCCCAATGTTTGGCATATTGAATGATTCTCTCGACTTGTGAATCATCAGAGAGAACTTCTTTACCAAGCGCAACCGTAAGTAACAACTGTTGTCCGTCTGCCACTTGTCTCGCTTGATCGGCGATTGTTCCTTGAATCTTTTCCCAACGGTCATCAATTCTGTTAATGATATTTGACGGAAGAATGAATGCTTCGGAACCGATCTTCACATTAATTTCAGCAAGCTTAGAGAGCAATTCGCCGCACTCACCCAACTCAATGCCCGTTATACCCGTTTGTGGCCAATAGTCATGTTCTTTAAGGTTCTTTTGGTCATTGCGCGGCGTATACAACTGCGGGTCAAACAACACGCTTCCTCTTACCTTTTGCAGCGAATTAGCGTAAGGCGCCAGTTTGTCCGTCGGGTGTATATTCTGCGGACTGAGAATAACGGCAGCGCCGCCCCAAGCCTCGCTTAGTTCTCTGCACATAGTTTGCATACCGTGTCCCATTTGCAGATAGAGTTTCATTGCTTCGCCCTCTCGTATTGAAGTGTTGATTTTGCCGCAGACAGCCAATTCAATGCCTGTGTTGCATCCTTCGGCCGCCGTGACGGAAACTTTCCCATCAGCGAACTTAACAGTCCCATAAATTGCTGCTGAGTGTCGCCTTGAATCTGAAAGCTGACAGGCGTTATCGTTTCCGTTCGCTGGAGTATGTCCAAATGGCTTGTTGCTCCCTCGTTAAAAGGATTTTTACCCGATAAGCACTCATACGTTACCACGCCTATCGAAAACAGGTCGGCGCGTGAATCTATGTCGCTTTTCAGATTGTTGAACTGTTCCGGCGCAGCGTAGCCGGGCGTGTGCGGTCCAATAAGCGCCTCAGTTTTTGTGAGTGACGGCACACCGAGTATGCGGGCGATACCGAAATCCAAGAAGTATACCTTGCGGTCAGCGGAAACGATGATGTTCTCCGGCTTAATATCGCGATGCACGATGTTCTTGTCTTCCAACTGTTTTATAAACGCCAAGCCCTGCCCTAAGAAGTCGACGGCTTCTTTTAGCGTGAATCGTTCGCCACGTTCAATGCGTTTGCGGAGTTCTTCGCCGTCAACTCTTTGTTCAACGACATAGAGCGTGTCCGCTCCGACATAAGTAACGTGTCCGATTTCATAGATTGCCGGAACGCAATCAAAGTCAGAATTTGCGCTGATATCTATCTCGCGTTGAGAACGGGCGTCCGTCTTGAAAAACAGTTTTACGACCACGCACCCAAAAATTGGGTGCGTGGCGCTGTACACAACCTTTTGCCCTCCGCGGGCAAGTATCTTCAGATCGGAGAAAGTCGCCTCCAGCTCTTTGAAATCACGCATATTGCGGCCTTCCTTGGTGGGCGAGAGACTTGCCAATCCACTCATTGAACTGGAACGACAGATAACTGGACGGCAGCGTATACTGTCGGGCTTCGACTATTCTGCGGAATTGCGAATCTTTCCCATATAAGCCGATGCCGAATCTTTTGAATGTCTTCACTGTTTCACCCTGCGGCCGCGCCGCGTTTGTCAGGGCGTATGAATGCGACGCAAAGCGAGTGTTGAGGTGTGTCTGCTCCACGACCTTACTGATATCGTTTAGCTTCGCCTCAACCGCGATTAGCTTTGTCAGGCTGAACACATTACGCAACTCGCGCACACGCCAGCTATTGCCGCGGTAAAATACTAACTTGGCGTCCATTAGTTTTTCGAGCGACGTAACGGTCTGCTTTTCCGGGAAACCGAGCATTGATATTAATTTCGCTCCGAGCGTGTTTTCAGCCGCGCAGAGGTACGAAAGCAGTTTTAGGTCGAAAGCGTCCAATATCTCACGCCTGTCCGACCAATTATCGGTAATTGACGGAAGATAGGACGCAAACACAACATCAGGAAATCCAGAATCAATGCGCGGCTCAACAAACACCGCCAACCGGGTTTTTTTGTTGTTGCGGGCGAACGCGTGGCAATAGTATTCGATAAACAGCTCAACAAGGTCGTATTCATCGCCGCGTGTCGCGGGGCGCGTGAACAGTCCTATGTCAGGTCTGCTGCCGTTAAAAATAATCACTTGATCCATCCGCGCCATTTCCCTCCTTCCGCGTACCTAGCGCCCTATCCTTGCTGTCTTCAATGGGCAATCCTCAAGGTTCTTCTTTATTCTTTCTTCTCAAACAGGGTTTTGACCTTGGTGACGACTTGTTCCGCGTCTTTGCCGGGCAATTCACGGGAACGGAGATTCTCTTCTTTGATGGCGTCGTAGACCTCTTTGCGGTAGATCTGCACGTCACGGGGGGCGTTGATGCCGATCCGCACCTGATTGGGGGCGATGTCTACCAGGTAAATCTCGATGTCGTCGCCGATCATGATGCACTCGTCTTTTTTGCGCGTCAGTACCAGCATTTTATTTCACCCCCTGTTTGGCGTTCAGGCGGGCGAGCTCGTCCGAGAGCAGGTGTTTTGTCTGGTAGTTTTTGTCGTCCAAAATCACTTGGCGGCCTTTGCGGCTGACGACGTTGATGATGATGGGCGCCAGCAAATTCGCGGTCATTTTGTTTACGTCGTCCGGGATCACGAGAAGAACCAGCACGGTCACGTCCGACTCGTTCTTGATCTCCAGCTCTGTTTCCACCTCGTCGGATATTTTGAACTCATAGTCCGGACGGAATACAAACGGGTTCATGACCACGAAGGCCAGATCCGGGTCGTCCAGGGACTGCAGCCAGGCCATCGGGATCTCTGTATCCTCGCAGGGAATCAGGACGAAGCGTTTTTGATCCTCAAAGGCAAACAATCCGTGGGGGAAGTGGATGATCTGGTCCTCCTGGATTTCAATCTCCCCAAAGTAAGCGGTTGATAATTTCATTCGAGTCTCCTCTCAATTGTTTAATGCCAATACGCAGGGCTTGCGGGGGCAAGCCGGCGGATTCCGGGTCAGGCCCGGACATCGACGAGGTTAATGTGGATCTCCGGTTTCCGCATCATATAAAAACGAAGCTGGCTGCGTTGATACTGGATGGAAACGTCGTGCCTGGACACGTCAAACTGAATGTCGCTGTCGCTCCATCGCATATCCATGTAGCCGGTCACCTGAACCTGGGGGCGGCTGTCGGGTATGCGGGTGAAGCGCAGTTCCGCCGGCCGGGCGCATTTCTCTTTGGCAATCTGCGCGATCAGCAGGCGGGTGTCCGGCGACCGGCCGATATCGCCCATTCTGCGGCCCTGGCTGGCGGCGGCGGCAATGTTCTCCGTCACCTTCCTCTTGCTCTCGGCTGTATTGTCCGCCAGGAAACGCTCCACGGTCTTGTGTCCCCGCTCGTTCCAGCATTCGCTGGCGTCGATGACTACCGCGGGCTTTTCTCTTTGGATTTGCAGCCGGGCCGGCGTATTCTGAACAGATATCTCGGAGCGCCGATGATCAATTCGCAATTGGCCTGGCGTTTTTTCAATGCCAATCTGGCCGGAAACCGAGCGGATTTCTATTTGCTGCCGAATGATCATCTCAATTCCCTCCCAACCGGATTCGTTTCTATCTTTCATTATAACAAATGAAAAAGATTTCAAACAGTCTTTTTTTCCAGTTTATTAGATTTGACAGATGATTCGAATCACAGTATTATAAATTCAGAGACTCTAATGAATCTTAAAGAGAGCATCATGAAAATTCATCGATTTTATTCATATTTCAGCGGCAAAACTTCGCTTTACGCGTGCGCGGTGGTCATTTGGGCGGTTATATATATTCTCTGCGGCCAAACCGTCCGAATCTCCGGCGCGGAAGCCGCGCCGCCCGCGCCGGACACAGCCGCGCAGGCCGCGCTCATTCAACCCGGCCGGCCCGTTCCGCCTGTTCAGCCGCCCGTGATCCCGGCAAAGCCGGCCAGCTTCGAGAAGTCGGTGTTTCTGGGCAATTCTTCCATCGCAAGCCTGTATGTTTACGGGCTGGTTTCGGACGCGGATTTTTTGTACCGCGTAGGGCTGACCGTCAACTCTGTTTTTACCAAGCCGACGGTTACGGGCACGGTTCCGGTGATGGATGAGCTGGACGGCCGGCAATACGGCCAGATCTTTTTGATGTTCGGCCAAAACGAACTGGGGTGGGTGTATACGGATATTTTTATCGACCGCTACGCCGCCGTGATTGACGCCGTGAAGGAGCGCCAGCCGGGCGCGCGGATTTATGTTATGTCCATTCCCCCCGTCTCCGAAAAGGTTTCCCTGAAAAACGCCAACGGGGTCAACCAGCCAAAGATCGACGAATACAACGCGAGACTGGCGGAGCTTGCCCGTCTGAAAAACGCGGGCTATCTAAACGCGTCTCCCGCGCTGGCGGACAAAAGCGGATTTTTGCCGGAGGACGCCTCTACGGACGGCGTTCATCTGAACAAAACCTATTCCGAAATATGGGTGCAGGCCATCAAGGATCAATTGAAAGGATCGTAGACTGCGGCGTAGCCCGGAAACGCGCGTCCGCCAAAGACGGGCGGCAGGATGCCGCCCCTACAGATGCGTTGTTCACGGTACCGCAGGGGATCAAAACGCGGCGTCAGCATTAATAAGACCGATGCACAACGTATTGGGTGAAAGGATTATTATATGAAGCGAATCAAACTTCTGTGGATAGCCGCCGCGTTGTTGGTTCTGTGTATGTGCGGCCGCGCTCAGGCATTGGATCCCGCGAAGCTGGCCGAAGATCTTATCGGCGGCGTTCCCTTCGCGGAGGCGCTGACGCCGCTGGAAACGGAGAACGCTCAGCGGCTTTACCGGATAGATTCGAAGGATATGCTGCAAGTGGTGGCGTATGTGGGAACCGGCGCCACGGTGGATGAGTTTTCTATTTGGGAATCCAGCGGCAGTTCGGCCGCCAAACGGATCCAGGAAAGCCTCCAGAGCCGGATCGACGAGCAAAAAGAGGGTTACTCGGATTATATGCCTGAGGAAGTCCCCAAACTGGATCACGCTGTCTTGATCCAACAGGGGGATTGGGTCATACTCTGTGTCTCGGAAGACGCTGAGATCGCCAAAGAGATCATCCGGAAAGGATTCGCAAGTTGATTTTTTCGAGCCCGCTGTTTTTATTTTTCTTTTTGCCGGCTGTTTTGCTGCTCTATTATTCCATTCCCCCCCGATTCCGCACCGGTTTTTTATTTTTTGCCAATTTGGTCTTTTACGGCTGGGGATCGCCCGCTCATTTGCTTGTGATGCTGGTCTCCATCGGGATCAACTATGTGTTCGCTCTGGCCGTCGGCGCCCTCCGCCCCCGCCCGTCCGCCAGGCGCGCGCTGATCGGATCCGTCGTCATCAATCTGGGGATGCTGAGTTTTTTTAAATTATCGGTCATTCCGGATTTGCCGCTGCCCGCGGGCATCTCTTTTTACACGTTCCAGGCCATGTCCTACGTCATCGACGTTTATCGGGGGGACACCCAAAGCCAGCGCGATTTCACCGTCTTTGGCACATATGTTTCTTTATTCCCGCAGCTGATCGCCGGTCCCATCGTCCGCTACAAGGATGTCGCCGGTCAATTGGCGGATCCGCGCCGGGAGACGCCGGCGGGGTTCGCGGAGGGCGTCCGGCTGTTCGCGGCCGGGCTGGCCAAAAAGGTCCTGCTGGCGAATCCCATGGGCATCGTATGGGATTTTTTCAGGGCGTCCCCTGAGCAAAACGGACCGCTGGGGTCGTGGATCGGGATCGCGGCTTATACGTTTCAAATTTATTTTGATTTCAGCGGATATTCCGATATGGCCCGCGGCCTTGGAAAAATGTTCGGCTTCGAGTTTGTCCGGAATTTTGATTATCCCTATATTTCAAAAAGTGTCACGGAATTCTGGCGGCGCTGGCATATTTCGCTCTCCACGTGGTTCCGGGATTATGTGTACATTCCCTTGGGCGGGAACAAGGGCGGTCGGGGGCGGACCGTTTTTAACCTGTTCATCGTCTGGTCATTGACGGGGTTCTGGCATGGCGCTCACGGCAATTTCATCCTGTGGGGCGTCTATTATTTCGCGCTCCTGACTGTGGAAAAATACCTGCTGGCGGACCGGTTAAAACGGCTGCCGGGCTTTGCGGCGCATATTTACACCCTGTTCTCGGTGATGATCGGATGGGTGATCTTCGGGATACAGGATTGGCCGGTCTTATTCCGATACCTCGCTTCTCTGTTCTCCCCCGGAGACGGCGGCTGGCTGATCAGCGGCGACGGGCTGGCGCAGGCGCGGGCTTACCTGCCTCTGATGCTGGCCGCCGCTTTTGCCTGTCTGCCTGTGGGCGGGCGGATATACGCGAAGCACAGGGATTCGAAATGCTTCCTGATCGGGGAACTGGCGGCGGTGCTGGCCATTTTGGCGCTTTGCGCCGCTTCTCTGGTCAGCCAAAGTTACAACCCGTTCCTGTATTTCCAATTTTAGCCGGGCGGGCGGCAGACGGGCGGCAGGATGCCGCCCCTACGGTGGTCTCCCGGGAGGGGCGGTGCCCGATGCCGCTCCTGCGGTACTGTGAATGACGCATATGTAGGGGCGGCATTCTGCCGCCCGTCTTTGAAGACGCGAATTTCCAATTTTAGGAGGATTGCTCATGTTTCCCCGTAACGACGGTCAAACTTCGGCCCACGCGTGGGGGCTCATCATTCTTTTTTGCGGATTCATCGCGGTTCTGTTTGTGCTGTTTCCGGCGCTTCCCAAGGCGGATCTCTCCCGGGAGGAGCGCAGGGCGCTGGAGGCCGCGCCCCGGCTGTCGTGGCGCGGCCTCTGGGACGGCTCTTATGAGCGGAGCGCGGAGAATTATATCTCCGACCATTTTCCCTTTCGCAAGGCTTGGCTCTGGCTGGAGGCCCACTATGAATTATACACCGGACGGAACGGTTCCAACGGGGTATACGCGGGCAAAGACGGTTATTTGATCGAAACGCCGGTTCCGGTGGATTCCGCCCGGTTCGCGGCCAATCTGGAGGATATCCGCCTTTTCGCGGAATCCGCGCAAATCCCTGTTTCTGTGATGGCTGTGCCTTCCGCGGGGTTCGTTTTGGAGGATTTCCTGCCCGGCAGCCACATGGCTTATCCCGACGGTTCCCTGTCGCAAACCGCCCGGGCGCGGCTCGGCCCCGCGGTTCAATGGATAGATCTGGCGGACGCCTTCCGGTCTCAGGCTTCGGCCTCTCCTTTATATTACAAAACGGATCATCACTGGACGAGCCGGGGCGCGTACCTGGCTTATTCGGAATTCGCGGCGGCGAAGGGCATGACGCCGTTCCCGGAGGAAAGCTTCGAGATCACCGTTTCAGAGGGCTTCTACGGCACCACCTACGCCAAAAGCCGCTTGTGGGAGTCCCGGCCCGACTCCATCGAACTCTGGCGCCGCCCCGTCCCCGTTCAGGTGGAGATTCAGGACAGCGGGAGCGGCGAGAGCATCCGGGCGTCTTCCATGTTCTTCGAGGATCATCTGAACGGGGAGGATCCCTATTCCGTATTTCTGGACGGGAATCACGCCCAGGTTCGAATGATCAACCCGGCCGTGGATTCAGGGAAACTGCTGATCGTCAAAGACTCCTTCGCCCATTGCCTGGCGCCTTTCCTGGCCGGGCACTACCGTGAAATCCAAATGATCGACCTGCGTTATTACAGAAAAAACCTCACCGCTCAGCTCGTCCGGGAGACGGGAGCGAATGAGGTCTTGTTCGTATACGGCGCCGGCGGCCTGGCCGGCGACGGGAATTTTGTCTGGCTGAGGGAGTAGTGGACAGTGAGCAGTGAGAACCGGCTCGGTCCCGTTTAAACTTCCGGCTCGATCAGGCCATAATGCCCGTCGTTGCGCCGGTACACCACATTGATCTGTTCCGTTTCCGCGTTGGCGAACATGAAGAAGCTGTGTCCGATCATATCCATCTGCGTCACCGCTTCATCGACGTTCATGGGCTTCACCGCGAATCTTTTCACGCGGATCTTGACCTCTTCGTCGTCCTCCTGGGCGGGGGCCAATCCCTCCAATGTGGGCAGTTTCGTGGCCGACAGCCGGCCCTTCTTGCTATAGCGGGCTTTGTATTTCAAAATCTGTTTTTCCAGTTTGTCCGCCACCAAGTCGATGGCGGGAAAAATCTCCTGATCGTCGCCCTCGGCGCGGAGAATAAACCCGTTCACCGGCAGCGTGACCTCTATCTTCTGTAAATTCTTTTGCTCGATAAAGTTAACCGTAGCCTCCACATTGGAATCCAACAATTTATCTAATTTTCCTAATTTCTTCTCCACATAGGATTTCATCTTGTCGGAAACCTGCATGTTTTTGCTTTTGATCTGCAGCCTCATTAATAATGCCTCCTTAAAATATTTTCAAAAAAAGCTTAAAACCTTTCGGTTTTAAGCTTTTTGCCTGCGCAACTCGCGGTGTTTTTACAAAAAAACCGCGGCGTCCGATCCGGCGGAAACGATCCTCCGCCGGAACAGACAGCCGTTACGCTTTTGAAACATTGGCGGCCTGCAATCCCTTGGGACCTTCCACGATATCAAATTCCACTGTTTCGCCTTCCTGGAGCGTCTTGAACCCGTCTTGCTGAATGGCGGAAAAATGGACAAATACATCGTTCCCTTCATCCCTCTCAATAAATCCGAAACCCTTTTCTTTGTTGAACCATTTTACTTTCCCTTGCATTATAAAACATTCCTCCCAAAAAAATATACACGGCGTTACCGCGATGCCATTATAACATCCTCCGGCGACAAAGTCAAATGCTTGTAAAATTTCTGTTATTGTTCCATTTGTTTCGCCAGAAACGCCGCCGCCGTCTCCGTCAGCTTCAGTTCCACGTCGGAAAATTTCCTGGCGGCGTCCTTTGTGGCCATGATGACTACGCCGATGGGATCCCCTTCGGAAATAATCGGAACCATCACCTTGGCGCCATATTTGTTGTCCCGCTCGTCTCCGGGATACAAAGCCGTATCCGCGCCGGATTCGGGATCGTTGGCCATGACCGTCTCCCGCGTTTCCATCACCCGTTCCGCCCCCGATCCGATGGGCTTGTTGAGATAATCTTTTTTGGATCCGCCGGCGACGGCGATGATTTGATCCCGATCCGCGATCATGGCGATGTGCCCCGTCGCCTCATATAAAGATTCCGCGTACTCTTTCGCGAAATCCCCCAATTCTCCGATAGGGGAGTATTTCTTTAAAATAACCTCGCCGTCCCGGTCCACGAATATTTCCAGGGGATCCCCTTCCCGGATCCTCAAGGTACGACGAATCTCTTTCGGAATAACAACCCGGCCCAAATCATCTATACGCCGAACAATCCCTGTCGCTTTCATTCTTTACGCCTCTCCTTTTCTAATCAACGCGTGATTGTATCTGACAGGTATTGTTTGTCCAAAATCCCAGTTTTATTCTCCTAAGGTTTGCGCCCCGATAAAGGGAATCTCCTCTTCCTCTATACGGAGCCCTTGTCCCCAAATGAAGTGGAGCCGGTTCAGCGGCCAGTAAATCAGCATCGCCTTCCCCTGAACGCTGTCCAGATCCGCGAATCCCCACCGGTGAGAATCCAGCGAAGAATTGCGGTTGTCCCCCAATACGAATATTTTTCCGTCCGGCACGGTTTGTTTCGCCATTTCATAATTCATCGGATCTTCCACATAGGGTTCATCCACAGGATGATCGTTCACATACAGCGTGCCGTTTTTGACCTCGACGCTGTCTCCCGCCACCGCGATCAGCCGCTTGATGAGATCGTCCTCGAAGTTCGCGGCCTCCGGCGGGTCAAACACCACTATGTCCCCCGGGTGTACCCCCCCGAAATGATGCGTCACTTTCTCCACAAAAAGTCTGTCTCCAGGGCGGATGGTGGGCATCATGGACCCCGATGGGACAATCCGGTTATCCAGAATCGTCATGCGTATCACCAGCACGATCGCGACCGCGGTCAGCAAGAGCAGCGCCCATTCCTTGATATCTTCTTTTTTCAACTCCCATTACCTGCCTTCATTCACTTAGTTGTTTGATCATTATATCATTTTTTACGCGTCCTGACCATAGGCTATCCCTATTGCGTCCCGAATTAAAAGATGGTATCATGAATTCAAATATACCGGGAGGAAATAAATTTTATGTTTAAAAAAATCTTGGTCGCCACCGACGGATCGGAGTATTCCCACAAGGGCCTGGAGGCCGCGGTTGATCTGGCGCAGAAGCATCCCAATATGGAAATCCATCTGGTACACGTCGTCGACAGCCTGCTGCTCACCCGTATCGGCGACTTGATCCATTATACCGGCAGCGCGGCTTTTGAAAAAGACACTCAGGACATTCTGGAAAAAGAGGCGAAGGAGGTGCTGGCTCAGGCGACTCAATACCTTGAGCAGCGGATTCCGGACAATAAGGTGATTCCTCACCTGGAATTCGGCTATCCCCCCAAGCTGATCTGCGACTGCGCCAAAAAAAACGGGGCGGATCTGATCATCGTGGGATCCAAAGGGAGCCGCGGGGTGGAGCGTCTGCTCATGGGCAGCGTCGCCAGCGAGGTGGTCAATCAGTCCACATTGAACGTTTTGATTCTGAAATAGGATGATTATGCCGCTGACGGGGATCCTGGGGCTGGCCGCCAGTATCCCTTTCATCCTTCGGTTAGTATCCGCTTTGGATTACCGTGAGGCCGCCACGGCCCCGCTGATCTTCGTTTTTTTCCTCTTGGCCCACCTGGGGATCTTCTTCTATGCCTACAAGCGGCTGCGCAGCGCTGCGCTCTTCGGGGCGCTGGCGGCCGGCGTTTTGCTGATCAGCCTGCTGCGCCTGTACTGGTTTGACTTCCAGTCTCTGGACTACAAGAACGCTCTGGCCTACTGGTATTATGTCATCGACACGGGAGGCGGGCTGTTCTCCATTCGGGAGCCGAAATCCAATTACAATTCTCTGTATGAAATGCTCATCGCTTTCATGACCTACGTTCCCATTTTTAAGCTGTACGGGTTTAAGCTTCTGTCTGTTTTTTTTGACATACTCATGGCCTTCTTCGCTCAGGAACTCATCGCCCGGCGAACCGATTCCCAAGGCGCGCGGGTCCTGGGCTTTCTCCTGATTTACGGACTGCCCTCGGCCGCGGCCAACAGCGCTGTGTGGGGGCAATGCGATTCCATCTATACCTGCTTCCTTCTGGCGTTTATCCTCTACACCCTGGACCAAAAACCCAAGCGCGCCTGCGCTGTGTTTGGAATTGCCATCGCGTTTAAGTTACAGGCCGTTTTTTTGTTTCCCCTGGTTTTTTTGTTCTGGGGCAAAAGGCGCCTGCGTCTCTCGCATATGGCCTGGATCCCCGCCGCCTACCTGGCGACCCAGGTTCCCGCTCTGGTATGCGGCATGCCCATTCACCGCGTCGTCACGGCGTATATGGGACAGGTCAATTTGTATCAGAACGTCCGGCTGAATATCCCCAATATCTACAATTGGCTGCCTCAAGGCACATTGACCTTCGATTTTTTGAATCCTTTCGGCCTGCTGCTGGCGTTTGCGGTCATTGCCGCGATTTGGACCGGGCTGATGCTGAGCAAAAAAAACTTCGATTACGACTGCTGGCTTGAGGCGGCGCTGCTGTTTGCCCTGGCCGCGCCGTTTTTTTTGCCTCAGATGCACGAACGCTATACCTATCCGTCGGACATTCTGGTCATGATTTTGGCCGTCACCCAGCCCAGGAAGATGTACATGGCCGCGTTTCTCCAGTTTACCACATTGTGTACCTATTCCGCGTATCTGTTCCCTGATTACCGGCTGTTTGTGTCTCCCGACGACAAGATGCTGCCGTGGCTTACTTTAATGGTCATCATCCAGCTGACCGTCAGTCTGCATACGCGGCTGTCAAAAGGAATGGATTCCGGGACAAGCCCGGAATGACAAGAATAATGTTTTCGGACGGTCCCGGGCGGCAGAATGCCGCCCCTACGGTACCGTGAATGATGTATTTGTAGGGGCGGCATCCTGCCGCCCGCCTGGGGCGGACGCGAATTCCCATGTTGCGAATCGAATGCCCGTTGTCAAAAGGAATGGAGCGACTGTTGTGACAAAGCATAAACGGATTCTTTTTTTGATACTTTTCATAACGGCGTTCTTCTGCTTCTGGTGCGGGGAAATGTCGCTCAGCACGCTTTATTCGAGGGAGCATGAGTTTCGCGGCGCGGCTTACGCCATCGTTATGTTCGCGCTGGCGGTCGTCCTGTGGCGGTGTTTGCGCCGCCAAAACCGGCCTTGGCTGTGCGTCTTCGTTCTGGCGCTCGCTCTGCGCGTCGCCTTGGGGCTGTTTTATTCCTGCCGGCCTGTGTCCGATTTTCTCACGGAGTATCAGTCCGCTTCCGCTCTGGCGGCGGGGGACATGTCTCTAGCGCTGTCGGATAAATATACCCAAAAATTCCCTTTTATACTGCCTTTTGTGTTTTACCAATCTCTGCTGATCCGGATTTTTTCCGATCACGTGGGCGTCTTGCAGGGTGTCAACGCGCTGATCACCGCCTCCATCTGCCTTTTGGTTTATAGCATCGGCTGCCGGTATCACCGGGACTGCGGCATTTTGGCCGGCTTGTGCTATGCCGTATACCCCTCTTCCGTGGTCATGACTCAGGTTCTGACCAATCAGCACATCGCCGCTCTCTTGTTTTACCTGGTCTTTTGGCTCCTTCTCCGCCAGTTCCCTCCGACGAAAACGACGAGAGCATCGGCGCCGCCCGCGCCGGTCACGCGCGGCTTCTGGCCTCAGCTGGCCGCGGCGGGCTGCTTATTCGGCCTGGGCCATTCCATGCGGGGCATCGGCCAGCCTCTTTTGATCGCCATACTGCTCTTCTGGCTCCTGTACCTGCCCTGGAAGCGGGTCTTGCTCCAGGGCGCCGTATTCGTCGTTTGCTTCGCGCTGGTCTCCGGCGGTTTTTATCTGTTTGCCTGGCAAAAAGGCATCTTGGACAGCCCCTGGACCAGAGGCGATCTCCGGTACAAGATCCTCACCGGCTTCAATCATGACAGCCAGGGGTTGTTTAACACCGCGGATTATGAGGGGTTCTTCGGCGCCGCCCCCGGGGATGCCAGGGACCGTTTCTTCCGCGAGGCCATGGGCGAGCGGCTGGAGAATCCGGTCAGCGTGCTGTACTTGCTGGGCGCCAAGGTATATCGCATGTGGGGCGTGACAGACAGTTCTTTTTATTGGATGACCACCGGCGAGACGGAGGCCCTGCAGCAGGCCCTGAGCGCGAATCCCGATCAGCCCGAACTCCGCCGGCGCCTGAACGCTTTATACGACGCCACCAATATTTTTGCCGTAATCGACACGGGTTTTTACGGGCTTTTGACACTGTCGGCCTGTCTCGGCGCCATCCCCGGCCTGACCTCGGCCGGCCTGAAAAAATTCCGGGCCAATCCGGCGCAGACGCTGTTGGCCTGGGTGCTTCTGGGCTACGCCTCTGTTCATTTGCTGATCGAAATCCAGCCTCGATACCGGTATTTCGCCATGCCGGCCATCTGTATTCTGGCTTCTATGGGCTTGTTAAAAATCTGGCGCCGGATTGGGGGGTCCGCGGCATGACTCCGGCAAAATATCAGGTCGCTCAGGAAAACGGCGTGCGCTGCACCCTATGTCCCCATCACTGTCTGCTGGAAGAGAAGGAGTGGGGCCTGTGCAACGCCCGGCAAGCGGAAAACGGCACGCTCTGGGCGCGGACCTACGGTGTTCTCACCGCGATCCATGTGGATCCCATCGAAAAAAAACCGCTGAGGCTCTTCCTGCCCGGGACCAAAACCCTGTCTCTGGGCAGCAGCGGCTGCAATTTATTTTGCCCTTTCTGCCAAAACATGTCTATTTCCCGGGCGCGGCCCTTTACCCATATGTACATTGAATCCCAAAAAATCGTCGAGGAAGCGCAGCGTTCCGGCATTCCCTCCATCTCCTACACCTATAACGAACCGGTCACTTTCTATGAATTTATGCTGGACACGGCGCGTCTGGCGAAGGAGCACGGGATTTTTAACGTATTGGTCAGCAACGGGCATCTCTCGCCGGAACCCCTGGAGGCGCTGCTGCCCTGGATCGACGCCCTGAACATCGACATCAAGACCTTCGACGCGAACAAGTTCAAGACTTTTTGCGGCGGCGCGCTGGACGCCGTCCTGCATACGGCGGAGCGCGCCGCCGCCTTGAGTCATCTGGAGGTCACAACGCTGATGGTTCCCGGGCTGTGCGATGTGGACGATGTGGTTCAAACCGCGGACTGGCTGTCCAAAATCCGCTCCGACATTCCTTTGCATATCACCCGTTATTTCCCTGTCAAAAAGGGCCAGGCGCCGCCCACGCCCATCAAACAGATGCAAGCAGCCCTCGATCAATCCAAGCGGCATCTCAAATATGTGTTTCTGGGCAATGTGAATTAATAAAAAAGCGGCGTCATTCGCGGTTTAACGCGCGTCCGTCGAAGACGGGCGGCAGAATGCCGCCCCTACAGATACATCATTCGTGGCGCCCCATTAGAACCCGTCAAAAAAAAGGAGGTGTGTTTTATGCTCTGCGGTGTTTTTTTTGCCCCGCATCCGCCCATTTTGCTGCCTGCCATCGGCAAGGGGGAGGAAAAGAAGGCGTCTTTGACTCTGTCGGGCTTCTCCGAACTGAACCGGCTGGCAGCCGAGTGGTCTCCGGACGCGGTCGTCTGTCTGACGCCTCACGGGCCCATGTTTGAAGACTCCCTGTGTATCATGGACTTCGAGCCTTATACCGGGGGGCTTCAGGATTTCGGCTTCCAATCGGATTTAAGCTGGCCGCTCAATATTCCTTTGCACGACCAGGTCGGCCCCGCCTTCCACGACGCGGGCATCCCCTTTGTCCATCTGGATCCTCCCAAGGCCAGGCGCTACCGCCAGCAGCCCCTCTTGGATCACGGCGCCGCCGTTCCCCTCACGTTGATCCCCGCCTTGCGCCACAAGCCTCTCTTGTGCCTGACTCCGGGCTTCGTCCCCCGAAGGACGCTCTATCGCGCCGGCGCGGTTTTGGCCGGGCTTTTGGAAAAATCCCCTCAGCGGATTCTGGTGCTTGCCAGCGGCGATCTGGCCCACAGCCACCCGGGGGGCGTCTACCCCGCCGCCCCTGAAGGCCCCGAATTCGACCGGCAATTGGAAGAGGCTTTCCGGAGCGGGAACCGAAGCGCCTTGTTGGATATGCCCGAGGATTTTATCCGGAAGGCCGCCCAATGCGCCGTGAACCCTTTCGCCGTCGCTTTGGGCGTATTGGACGGCAAGGACGCCCCTTTCCAGGTGTATTCCCGGGAGGCGCCCTACGGGGTAGGCTATATGACGGCTTCCGCCCTCCCCGGCGCGGGTTCCGTCCCTTCCCTACTCTACAGCCGGGAAAAATCCGGCGACCCCTATGTGTCCTTAGCCCGCGCCGCGGTGCGTTCCTGGGTTCTGAACCAGGCGGCGCCTGACTTGGGGAGGCTGGATCTGTCCCCGGATGAGATGGACGCGCTGACGCGCCGCCGGGCGGGGGCTTTCGTCTCGCTGCACCTGGACGGGGCCTTGCGCGGATGTATCGGCACCATTCAGGCCACTCAGCCCAGTCTGTCCAAAGAAATCATCTATTGCGCGCGGCAGTCCTGTTCCGCCGACCCGCGCTTCGATCCGGTGCAGGCGGGGGAATTGGACGCTCTGGAGATCAAGGTGGACATTCTGGGCGACCCGGAACCGGTCGCCGGCCCCGAACATTTGGACGCGCGGCGATACGGCGTCATCGTCCAAAAAGGCGCTCAAAGGGGGCTGCTTCTGCCTGACTTGGAAGGGGTGGACACCGTGGAGGAGCAGCTGGATATCGCCCGACGGAAGGCCGGCATTCCCCCGGAGGCGGATGTGGACCTGTTCCGCTTCGAAGTGGAGCGGCACGGGTAAAGCAGGCGGGCGGCGGCGAATGGACGCGGTTACTGCGACGCAGGTTGAGAAAATTCCCCTCCTTGGAGGGGTGGCGCGCAGCGCCGGGGTGGTTCCTTCGAAGCGCCACCACCCCGTCAGCCGCAGGTTGGAAATGCGCGTCTGCAAGGACGGGCGGCAGGATGCCGCCCCTACGGATGCGGCGCACACGGTACCGTAGGGGCGGCATTCTGCCGCCCGGGACCCGTCCGGAAACGCGCCTGAAATATTGTCTGCTTGTCTGGCTCCGTCATCGCTTGATAAGCCTGATATATTGTAGTACACTTATCATACAGTATCAATATTGGAGGTTTTATTATGGTTACAATACAGGTTCGTATTGATAACAATACCAAAACAGCGGTTGATACCCTATTCACAAGTCTTGGCCTTGACACATCCACTGCGGTGAGAATGTTCTTTACCGCATCGCTTGAATGTGACGGCTTGCCTTTTGCCGTGCGGCGCCACGAACTTGCGCCTTCTGAAAAAACCGGATCAAGATCCGCTATGTTCGGCTGCCTGCGTGGGAAATATAAGATGTCAGACGATTTTGACGCGCCATTAGACGACTTTAAGGAATACATGCGATGAAACTGCTTCTTGATACCCACACCGCGCTTTGGCTGTTTAATGAACATGAGTGACTACTCAGGGGTAGGGCGCCCCCTATGGTTACTCGCTCCCGTCATTCCGGCTTTATGCCGGAATCCACTCTCTTGTTCATCATTTTTTGGATTCCGGGACAAACCCGGAATGACAAGATCTGCGACGCAGGTTGGAAATGCGCGTCTGCCAGGGACGGGCGGCAGAATGCCGCCCCTACGGATGCGGCGCACGCGGTACCGTAGGGGCGGCATTCTGCCGCCCGGGACCTGTCCGGAAACGCGCCTGAAATATTGTCTGCATGGAAAGATATTGTCTACTGACGGGATTTGCGGTATAATACGAATCGTATTGAGAAGCGATTTGTATGGTGGAGGGACATCATGAGGAACCGTGTCTGGCGGCTGCTGTGTCTGGCGTTGATGGGCTGGGTCTGCTTTGGAAGCGCGGCGGGATTCGTTTATGGGGCGGCGCCTGTGCTGACGCTGTATGTGGCGCCGGAGGGCGGGGCGGCATATCCGGCTGCTTACTTGACTGCTGAGGACTTGAACGGGCTGACCGGGGCGGAAACTGTTTATTCCGCGGTGGACGCGGCGCTGCTGCCTAACCGGATTACGGCGCGGGGAACGGCTTTGAGCGCGCTGTTGGGTTTTGTCGGATTGAGGGAGGGCGATGTGGCCTCTGTTTACGCCCGGTCCTCGGACAGCGGTTCTGTGATTACCCGGTTTCCGGATTTATTCGGGTCGGAACGTTTCTATTTTCCAGAAATCCTGGAACTTTCGGAAAACGCGGCGCCGGACGCTTCGGATTCGGAGGGGCCGGCGCGGGATGGGGCGCCTGTGCCTGTGGCGCCTGTTTTGGTTTCCGGTTACCGTGTAGTCAGGGGCGCGGGGGATTCCGAGCGATGGGAGGATCAAAACGGGTTCCGGCTGATGTTCGGGCAGACGGATATCCGGGAGCAGAACGAGCCGCGTTTCGGCAAATATATTGTGAGTCTGACTTTTGAGCTCAAGCCGGGGACTGCCGGCCTGCCTCCCGCGGCGGCGCCGCCGGAGGCTTCCGGGGATTCCGGCGCCGGCGGCGGGGCCGCAGGCGAGTCCGGGTCGACGGGTGCGTCTGGGTCGGCAGATGCGGCTGGATCCGCGGACGGAGCCGGGTCTGCGGGTGCGGCTGGGACCGCGGATGGGGCCGGATCGGTGGGTGCGTCTGGGACCGCGGACGGGGCCGGATCGGCCGGGGGAGACGGCGGGCTGGGGCTGGCGGCGGACAGTTTGACGCTGACGGTGGGGTATTTTGGCGGGCCATATTATGAGAAGGCTGTGTTTACGGCGGAGGATCTGGCGGCGCTGCCGCAGGTGGAACAGGCTTATACTTTTATTGACAATATGCCTGCTGTTGTACTGGAGAGCGCCCGGGGCGCCCGGCTTTCGGATATTCTGGCGGCGGCGGGCATTGACTCCGCTTCTGTGGAAGCCTTTCATTTTTACTGTACGGATGTGAAGGATTCCTGGTACGTTTCCATTCCCAAGCCTTACTTGCTGGATACGGAGCGGTATTATTTCCCCCGATTGCCGGAGGCGTGGGATTATGATTTGGGGCGGGCGTCCCCCGAAGCGCGGGAGGGGGCGGTCGCTGTGCCTGTGATCATCGCTTTGGCCGATGATTTCCGGCGATTCGGCACGGAACCGGATTTCAGCCGGCTCACGACGTCTACCCGGTTCCGGCTGGTGTTCGGCCAGACGGATACGGAGACGCCGAACGCGTCCCGGTCGGCGAAATGGATACATACGATTCAGGTGATGCTGGGCGGTACGCCGCCTG
>JAISDM010000259.1 GCA_031264885.1 Peptococcaceae bacterium
CGGGAAGTAATACAGACTATGCCTGCCACCCCTCCCAAGAGGGGAATTAAAGACGTCCGCCAGGGACGGGCGGCAGAATGCCGCCCCTACGGATGCTTCGTTCACGGTACCGTAGGGGCGGCATTCTGCCGCCCGAACCCCAGTTCCGCTATCGGATCAACCATTCATAGTCCTGTCTGCAATCAACAATGTAATCCACATTAACGGTTATGCCGTCGATTTCATAGAGTACCAGGTATCGCTTGGAAGTCAGCATTCTTCGATAGCGGACGCTTGAGATAAATTCGTTTTCATAAAAAGGAAAGCGCTGTGGATTTTTTGACAACGACCCAATATCATCCAAAATTTTATCCATCAGCTTTGTCGCCGCGCTTGGACTGACTCTTGCTAAAAAATCAATATGGCTGTCCAACATTGAAAGGGCGGCGTCTGAAATAATCACATCATATTCTGTTTCTGTCATGTTACTTGACCGTCGCGGAATCTTCAATTGTTTTGATCAAGACTTCGCGGACTTCACCTAACGTATGACCTTTAGCGCCATTAAGCCGCGCTGTACGAATGTTAAATAGATCTTCCGCAATCCTGAGTTCCTTGGCGCGTCTTTCAAAAGCAACGATATCCATGACGACAAGGTCGCCTTCTCCGTTTTTAGTCAGATACACAGGATCGCCGGTTTCTTTACAGAGTTTGGATATTTCGTTATAATTGCTTCTTATCGAAGCGGACGCTTTTATATACATAAATAACACCTCCGTTTATGGTCATATTATGCCCGAATACAGCCATAAACGCAAGAAGAACTTTATACGCGGCAGGCCGCCGATTCTGCTTGTATTCTCGGTTTCCGCCGGCTATAATAAGAAAAGCGTTACAAATCAGCCCAAAATATAATGGAATAACGTTACAACAACGGGGCTATAATATAAGAAAAACGTTACGCGCGGCGTTGGAAGCGGAGTTCTTCAAACAGGAACGTCTGCCGGAGCATCTGGCCGTTCATGTGGACTTGGAAAATCTGTAAACAGGCGGAACATCTTGTCATTCCGTGCTTGTCCGGGGAGTCATTTGCGCGTCTGCCGCTGTTTTGGATACCGGGACAAGCCCGGAATGACGGGGGAAGAACAGGCGGGGCTTTTTGGGCCCCGCCTGTTTATATACCGCGGCACGGTCATCAGCCGTTGCCTTCCGGACAAGGGAGCTGGATGACGTCTCCCGCTTTGATGGCGTTGGGATTCCGCAAGCTGGGATTGGCTCTTAAAATGGCGTTCAATGAGGTTCCTCCGGCTTTGGCGATTTTGTACAGGGTGTCGCCTTTCTTTACTACGTACAGGGTGGCGGTTCCGGGCGCGCACGCGGCGGTCTGGGGGGCGTTCTGGGTTCCCTGGCCCGCCGGTGTGGCTGTCGCTGTGGCGGGGGCGGGGGCCGGGAGTTCAAACACGTTGGTGACGACGTTGATGTTCACGGTCTCGGTTACGATGCCGCAGACTTCGATAACGGCTGTCTGACGCCAGTTGCAGGTGGGCATGTCGTGGATGGCTTCCACGTTCACATGCTCTACCCGGGCTTTGACTTCCACCACATCGTCTTTCTGGGCGCCGTCAATATGAATAAATTCGGTGAACGGCTCCTGAACACAGATTTCTTTGACCTGATCGTCGCAATCGGCTACGTAGAAAATGTGTTTTTCCAATACGCCTTTGACGATGACTTTGTTGGGAAGGACCTCTCCCGCCAGATTCCTAAGTTCGGATTCCACCCAGGAGACCTTCCGGGCAGGTACGGGCATGGCGATGTCTTCCACGATGTTGACTTGCCGGCAAGCGGAACCGATCAAATTCTCTGTCCGCAGGGAAAGATTCTCGGTGCGGGCGCCCTTGACGGATGTGGCTACGTTCAGGACGATGTGTTCTGTGGCGCGGGCATTGACCTTGAGGATCACGGTTTCTTTGACGAACTTGCCGTCTCCGCGCTCCACCAGCTCGCTGTCGATATATTCTATATCCACATCGGCTCTCACGTTGGAGTCCGTATCTACGCCGTCCAAATGCACGAATACGCTGAACGGCACGTCGGCGTGGGTTTCTTTGACTTCTCCGGTACGCTGCAGCACATAATAGATTTGTTTGTGCAAAACCCCTTTAACGATCACTTTATCGGGTATGAGCTTGGTCTCCACATCCCGGATATCCGCGTCGATACACTTGATTTTTTTGGTGTCGCAGGGCATCTCGATGAAGCTGTCGCTCAGGTTGTATTGCTGGCTTCCGGCGGCGACCACATGATTGACCGCGACTTTTTCGTAGGTTGGGGTTACGCCGTCTCCGGACACGGATGTGATCACGGGGAGATCCACCATTTCCAGCACTTTGACCCTGAGCTGAATGATGGCGGTCTGCTGGAACTTCTTGTGGCAGCCGCAGTCGTCGGGCATATCCACACAGTCCACATCACAATACTCAATGTCGGCTTTCAGCTTGACGGTCACGTCGTCGTCCGGGCAGACGCCGTCCACATGGACAAATTCGGTGATTTTTTCGTCGGGCAGGGTCATCTCCTGTACATCGCAGGTGACGGCTTCCACATAATATACCTGCCGATGGACGGTCAGCTCGACGATCACCTTGTTATCGATGACTTTGTATTCTTTCTTTCTGATTTCGGTATCGACGCTCTCAATGCTCCTGGCATATACGGGCAAATCAATATCCCGGGCGACATTCACTTGCCGCATCACGTCGCCCACCACGTTCTCGACCCTCAGTCTTCTTGTGGTTACTTGAATCGGCATTGGTCTCATTCCCTCCTTAAAGGCGTATTGAATAGGGGCGCGCCCCTCTGCTCAGTTCAGTATATGCGGCCGTCTCCAAAGTGTGCGAAAACGCGCGCCCGATGGGTACGCGTTTTCGCGGGTTGGCGCGGTTCGGTACGCAAAGCTTCAGTACGCGGAGCGCGGATAACCCAGGCGCAGACAGCCCCGGGTCTCTATGCCGCCTACGCCGTCCGTGCCGGTGATGGTGTTCTCCAGCACGTCGCGGATGGACAATACGTCATAGATGGAGGTGTAGGCCAGTTTTTCCGCCAAAAAAACCGGGTCGAAGGCATGGATCATGATGCGCTTGGGTGAACTGGCGAAATTCGCCCCGGCCGCGATCAGCGCCTCGTAATGAGACTGACAGGCGCCGGCCACCACGATCAAGTCGTCGCGGCCGGGAATGAGTTCGCGGGCTTTGCGGACGGAATCGACAAAATACCGGGAGCTGCGGTAGTTTCCCACGTCCCGGAAGTCTTTCTTGTCTTTGAGTAATCCGTCGTGCCCCGTCAAGACCAAGATATCCGGCGCGTATTCTTTGATGTATCTGGCGACTGTCTGAGGCTGCTGCGCCTCGGGAACCAGCACGCAATTGGCTTGTATGCTCAGCTGATTGTAGGTGGCTTTGCAAATTTCCAGATAATCCTTATCTCCGTCCATATGCAGCACGGTTCCGGGCATCTCAAAAAAATCCGGCGGCTCTTCTTCCCGGGGCTGCTTTCCACGGGGGTCTGCCTCACCCCGCATGAAAGCTCTGGATTGATCCTTAACCCGGCGCTCAAAAATCCGCCGCATCAGGTCGCTGTTTTTTTTAATGTAGTTTTGACGGCTTTGGCTGATTTCAGATGGATTTTGGCGAGCCAGATCAGAAATGGGGGCGTCGGCGATCAGCCGCACGTCCAGGCCGCGCAAAACCGCCTCTTCTCCTTTTGCCGTCGTATGAAATGATGTCACTCGAAACAAGATATCCTGCCCGTATGACAGCCGGGCAACGATATCCCCTTCTTTGACCGGCCGCTGCGTCATATGCCGCCTCCTGTGTCAATGGCGTTAGATCACGCTCCCCCGCGGGGGAGCGCGATCATAAGTACTATATGCGGCGCGGGGCAAAAAGGCTACATTTCGCAGGCGAAAGTTACCGCTCGGAGGATATTCCCATACCGTAGGGGCGGTAGGATGCCGCCCCTGCGGTATGGAAAAAACGACGCGCAAGACGATTGACAGACATAGGCACAACAGTTATAATGAAGATAAAGCGGCGCCGCCGGTAGACGGTTAGCCCTCCATTAGCTGAGAAATAGCCGCAACGTTGAGAGGGTGGCGGCTATTTCTTTTTATCGTCTCTGTTTTGCCAGAGAGCAATAATACCAAGGATCGTCTGAACGAGCTGTAAAAACAGCCCGACCCAAATTTCCATCGGCAGCCCTCCCTTCCCCGTGGAATTAGAGGGCAAAGAGCGCCCTCACATAGACTTGCGATAAGTACAAGGAGGGCATAACCGCTTACCGTATTACTGACGGCGCCACATATATAATACCACAAAGAATTACATTTATCAACATATTTTACCAAAATATGTTGATAAATGTAATTCTTTGCTGTTTTCGGACGGTCTGGCCCAATCCAGAGAGCCCGGACACCGGTTGCCCACGCATTCAAGAGACGGGCGGCAGGATGCCGCCCCTACTATAGCCGGACCAGCGCCACATATTCCTCCAGGGACAGGGTCTCTCCCCGGCGGCGGGGGTCGATGCCCGCCGCGGCCAGAGCGTCCGGCCAGTTTCCGTATGATTCCGGCAGTCTCAGCCCTTGCAGGGCGTTGGCCAGGGTCTTGCGCCTTTTGCCGAAGGCCGCGCGGATCAGGGCGTTCAGCCGGGCCGTATCCGCTTCCAGGGGGCGCGGTCGGCGGGTCAGGCGGACTACCGCGGATTCCACGGCGGGAACCGGGGTGAAGGCGCGGGCGTGTACGCCAAACAGGATTTGGGCGTCGCCAAAGGCCAGGGCGGTCAGGGTCAAAACGCCGTAGCCCGCCGTTCCGGGGGAGGCTGTCAGCTTCCGGGCCACTTCGTCCTGAAGCGTCAAAACAGCCGTGTCCCAGTGGCGGGCGCGGGTCATGATATGGGTTAAAACGGGTGTGGAGATAGAATAGGGCAAATTTGCCACGATTTTGTAAGGCGCGGACAGGCCGGCGTCTTCGGCCAGCCGATCCAGATCCATCTTGAGAACGTCGCCGGGAACGGCGCGAACCCGCTTGGAATCCCGCGTGGCTTCCCGCAGCAAGGGCAGCAGCGCGGGATCTATTTCTATGGCCAGCACCCAGGCGCCGCGCCGGGCCAGAGCCTGAGTGAGCGCTCCGGTTCCGGCGCCGATCTCCACGACGGTTTCTCCCGACCGGATCTGCGCCTGATCCGCGATCCGATCGAGATAATGTGTGTCCAGGAGGAGGTTTTGCCCCCATTTCTTCTTGAACCGGAAGCCGGATTGCCGCAGGCGGGCCACGACCTTACCCGGGTCGGCTTCGGAGACAGATCCGGCGCCGGAACAAGCTTCAACTCCGGTCACGGGCGCCGGTTCGGCTCCGAACGCCGATTCGGCATCGGGCACAGGCGCAGATTCGGCGCGGAACACCGGTTCGGCTTCGGAGACAGATTCGGCATCGGCTTTCCTCATGGGATCCGATAAGCCTTGCGGCCGTTTTCCGTGGTAATCCGGCCCACCTCTTCCAAGGGAAGCCCTTTGATCCCGGCGATCATTTCGGCCGTTTTGACCATGTAGGCAGGCTCGTTCCGCTTCCCCCGATAGGGCGCGGGCGCCAGGTAAGGGCAATCCGTCTCGATCAGCAGCTTATCCATAGGGATCTGCCGAACCACCTCTTTAATTCTGGCCGCGTTGGGGAATGTCAGAACCCCGCCCACGGCGATATAATAGCCTTTCTTAATGATCTGCCCGGCCATCTGCCAGCTGCCGGAATAACAATGGATGATCCCGCCCAGATCCCAGGCGTGGGTTTCGTCCAAAATCTCCAAGGTCAGCTGGTGGGCCTCCCGGTCATGAATGGTAATGGGCAGGCCCAATTCCCTGGCCATCCCTATTTGCAGGCGAAAAACCTGGGCTTGGACATCCCGCAGCGAATGGTCATAGTGAAAGTCCAGGCCGATCTCTCCGATGGCCACGATCTTCGGGTTTTTGGCCAGATCCTTCATGGCGAAATAGACCTCTTCGTCCATGATTTTGGCCTCGTGGGGATGAACGCCCGCCGTTCCATAAATCCAGCCGTATTGTTCCGTCAGCCGGACCGTGCGGCGGATAGAATCCAGGCCGCATCCGATGTTGACGATTAACTCCAGCCCGGCGTCCTTGGCGTTTTGCACCACCTGCGCCTGGTCGGGGTTAAATCTCGGATCGTCCAAATGGGCGTGTGTGTCAAAAAACATCTGATTCTCCTATGCTTCTAAGCTGCTCAGCTCAATTCTGGGGAACAGGTTTTCGCCTTTCCGTACCGGGGCGCCGGGCTGAACCCCGCCCCATTTCAAATCATCCCAGGATTTGTTTCTCTCCGGATCCACGCCGATCTGCGCCCATACCTTCGCGGGAACCAGCGGCGTCGCGGGGGACAGAAGCAGCGCGGACTCCCGCACCACCTCCAGCAGATAGTACAAAACCGTTCCCAGCCGGGCCTGTTTGCCCGGGTCTTTGGCCAATTGCCAGGGCATGGTCTCGTCGATATATTTGTTGGCCCGACCGATCAGCCGGAATATCGCCGCCAGCGCGCCGGAAAAATCCATCTTATCCATGAACCCGGCCGCCTCCCGGACGACCTCGGAGGCCAGTTCCCGCAGTTCCCGGTCCGGTTCCTCCTCCGATCCGGGGGCGGGCGCTTTGCCGCCGAAGTATTTCTCCGCCATAGCCACCGACCGGGAGACCAAATTGCCGAAGTCATTGGCCAGATCCGTATTGATCCGCTGCGCCAGGGATATTTCCGCGTAATAGCCGTCGGCGCCGCTGGGGATTTCCCTGAGGAGGAAATAGCGGATGGCTTCCGGCCCGTATTTATCGATCAAAACCACGGGATCCACCACATTGCCCTTCGACTTGGACATTTTGCCCGAATCCAGCAAAACCCAGCCGTGGCCAAAAACCTGTTTCGGCAGGGGGATATCCGCGGACAGAAGCATGGCGGGCCAGATGACCGTGTGAAAACGGACGATGTCCTTGCCCACCAGATGGATGTCGCAAGGCCAGAACTTCTGATAGTTCCGATCCTCCGCCGTACCCCATCCCAAAGCGGTGAGGTAATTGGAAAGGGCGTCGAACCAAACGTAAATCACATGCTTGCTGTTGACCGGCACGGGGATTCCCCAGTCGAAGGTGGTTCTGGAGATGGAGAGGTCCTCCAGCCCGCTTTTGACAAAATTGATCATTTCGTTCCGGCGCGAGGGGGGCTGAATGAAATCGGGGCGCCGCTCCATATACTCCAGCAGCGGATCCTGGTACTTGGACATTTTGAAGAAATATGCCTCTTCCTTGACCAGCTCCACCGGCCGGCCGCAGTCCGGGCAGAGCTTGCCTTCGGCCAGCTGGCGCTCGGTAAAAAACGTCTCGCAGGGGGTGCAGTACCAGCCTTCATACTCGGACAGGTAGATGTCGCCTTTATCATAAATGCGCCGGAATATCTCCTGGACGGCGTCTATATGGCGCTGCTGGGTGGTGCGGATAAAATCGTCGTTTTCGATCAAAAGGGATTTCCACAAACCGCTCCACATTTCGGCCATTTCATCCACATGGGCTTGGGGGGTCTTCCCCGCTTCCTTGGCGGCGCGGGCGACTTTCTGCCCGTGTTCGTCCATGCCTGTCAGAAAAAATGTCTCGAAGCCGCGCATCTTTTTGTAGCGAACCATAGCGTCGGACAGCACGGTGGTCAGCGCGTGTCCGATATGAGCCTTGGCGCTGGGGTAATAAATCGGCGTTGAAATGTAAAAGCGTTTCTCTTCCATAAGGAATTGCCTCCTTAAACTTAGGCTTGTTCATATGAACCTAGGTTCCAGTATAATGAATCGGCGCGGATTGTCAAGTTCAAAGACGGCGGGCGGCAGAATGCCGCCCGGGACCGTCCGAGTGGGGGCACGGTATGCCGTGCCCCCATTCTCCCAAATCAGGCCGGTTTCGACAATGTCGGCAGGGGTTAATGGGAAATTATGGGTTGGTTATGCAAATTTCGTAAAAATTCTACAAAAAAAGGTTGACTTTTATTGGAATAATTGTTATTGTTTATAGAAGAGAATTATGTTGAAAAATTGAAAACAAGGAGGAACCCCCCATGAAATCAACGGGCATTGTAAGAAAAGTGGACGAGCTGGGAAGGGTCGTAATCCCCATCGAACTCAGAAGGACTTTAGGCATCGACGAAAAGGACGCGCTGGAGATTTATGTGGATCAGGAAAAAATCATATTGAAGAAGTATGAGCCGGCGTGTGTGTTTTGCGGCAGCGCCGATGAGGTGCAGCATTTCAGAGGCAAGCTTGTATGCCGGGAATGTATCTCCGCAATGGCCGCCGCCACCAACTTATAAATTAAGACGCGCGCGGATATAAATAAAGGACGGTCTTCTGACCGTCCTTTATTTATATCC
>JAISDM010000275.1 GCA_031264885.1 Peptococcaceae bacterium
CAGGCGGCGCCTGTCCCGCTGTCCGCGCTCTCTCAATCCGCTCAGCTTCCGGAGAAAGAAACGAGCGCGGCGGCGGCCGCGCTGAGTGAGGCAGGACGTATCAAATACCTGATGATCGACGGGGAACGGCAATATTATTCCGCCGCGCCGGACAAAAACTGGCGGGATCATATGGCCGGGCTGCTGAATGATTATCACCGGAAGTACCCGCTCCGTCAGGGGATGCCCGCCGCGGAACTGCGGCAGCGCGTATTCGCGAAGTTCAACGCGAAACAGTTCTCCGCTTTGCTGGAGGGTTACGCGGCGGACGGTCTGGTCGCGCCGCCCGGTCCCCTGGCGGCAAAGGCGGACTTCGTCTGCGCGCCCGCGCCGAAGCAAAAGGCGGATTTGGACGCCATTGAAACGGTCTATCGGGAGGGCGGGTTTACGCCGCCGGATTGGGCCGATGTGGTAAACACGATGCGTATTTCCGCTGTTGACGCGGCGGAATATCTGACCTGGCTGCTGGAACATGACCGGCTGATCCGCGCCGGTGAAATGATATTCGCCTCCGGCGCGGTTCGGGAGGCCGAGGAACTCCTGCGGTCGAAATTTACGGTTTTCACTGTGGCTGAAGCCAGAGACGCGCTGAATTCCAGCCGCAAGTACGTGCTGGCGCTGCTGGGATTCTTCGACGCGCGCAAGTACACCGCGCGGGAGGGCGACAGCCGCCGGTTTCTTAAACTGTAGTTGACGCCAGGTTTTCTGTCAACACAGCCGGGCAACACCGCCATGAACATCACATAGGACAAGAAGGTGACCGTCTCTCATGCAAAAACCCTCCTTAAGAATCTGGAACCGATCATTTATCGGTGTATTTGTGGCCAACTGCGCCGTACAGTTTGCGCATCAGATGGCAAATTCGCTTGTGTCCAAGTTCACAGATTCTCTTGGCGCCACGGCGACGCTGGTGGGCGCGGTGGCGGGCACGTTCGCCGTCACATCCCTGCTGTTCAAATTCGTGTCCGGACCGGCCATCGACGCGTGGAACCGCAGGTACATTATGATGTTCGGTATGAGCGTCATGGCAATCTCCTATTTAGGATACAGCATATCGACTACCGTGCCGATGATCGTCGCGTTTCGGCTGCTGCAGGGAGCAGGCCAGGCATTCACAACGACCTGCTGTCTGACCGTGGCGGCAGATTCGCTGCCGCCGGAGAAATTCAGTTCTGGGATCGGCATTTATTCCATGGCCCAGGCCGCTTTCATGGCCATCGGTCCGGCAATCGGTCTTGCGCTTGTGCGCGGTTTCGGCTATCGGTTGACTTTTCGTATCAGCACGGTGATCATGCTTCTCGGGATTTTTGCGTCCGCTCAGATCCGCGTCGAGCCCGCGGGATTTAAAAAGATTAAAATTTCTCTGCGCAGCACCGTTTCCCGGGAGGTCCTTCTTTCGGCATCCAGTCTGTTTTTTCTGATGATATCATTCTGTATCATCCAGGCATTCCTCATTATCTACGCGGAGGGAAAGGGCGTGGAAGGAATCGGCTATTATTTTACGGTTTATGCGGGAACATTGTTGATTTCACGCCCACTGGTCGGCAAGCTGACGGACCGTTTCGGCATTGCCAGAGTCATTGTTCCGGCCATGTGCTGTTTTGCGCTTTCATTTTTCCTGATCAGTACGGCGGCGTCATTGCCTGCGTTCCTGCTGGCGGCGTTCATTTCATCCTTCGGTTACGGCGCGTGCCAGCCTGCCATCCAGACATTGGCCATGAAGTGCGTGCCGCTGGAACGCCGCGGAGCAGCCAGCAGCACATGTTATATTGCGCAGGATCTCGGAACGCTCATCGGCCCCACCATTGCGGGGATGCTGGTTGACTCGGCAGGTTACGCGATCATGTGGCGCGCGATGACCGCGCCGATATTTCTCTCCATGATCGTGGTATACGTGACCCGGGGACGGATCGGCAATATTGAGAAGGTGTTCCGGGAGCGGCAGCAAGCCGCTCCCGAAGGACACAGATGATTGGTTACTGTGTTGACATAGCCGACAGATCGTGATAAAACATGTGAATATTTTGTGTCGCCATGGGACGTGGATCAGATAAATAACCCGCTATGAAGACGTTCTATTTCATCCAAACTCATACCGGACGCTTCATGAATCGTATCAAACGAAACGCCCAATGCCAGCAGATTTTTTACTATTTCTTCTTTTTCTGCTTCTCTGCCCGTTTTTTCTCCCGCTTCTCGGGCTTTTTCCTCAATTTCATCAATCATCCGTTCAATGGCGTAAACCATAGGATCACCTTCTCCTTAAGTCTACGAAAGTCTATGATATATGGCGCGAATAACGCGTATTCCGTCAAATATTCCTTGAAACTGTGAACCGCGCTCCATTCGCCGCCGCCGTTGTACAGCACAATCGGAACCACAGCCGGCAGCCGAAATGATTTCAACTCACGAGTATCTTCATCCGTGTCCGCAAAGACCCGGCGCAGCAGTTCCACCATATAAATCAGCAACCGGAAGGGCATCGTCTGGTCCACCCCAGACTGCAATTCCAAGAGAACGTAGAAAACGACGTCTTGCGCGCCTATTTTGGCTCTATATATAATATCCGCTTCTTTATCGCGAAAATCCTTTAAGATGAACTCGCCGTTGACCAATTCAAGATCATCTTCGCTTATCCGGTCTACCCATTGAGCTTTAATATGGTGTTTGAGCAGATCAAGAAAATTCCGTTTCTTTGACAAAATGCGCTTATAGCCCTTATCATGTATGTTTTCCGGCATTGCATAACCCCTTTCCTATCCTGATTTTAGCATAAACCGGGTCAATAATCAACATAGACGATATTTGTGATATTTTAATTGAATTTCATACCAATCTCAATCAAAAAAACTCCCACCGAGATGGGAGTTTGGATGCATTAACGGCAAAATTGATTTTACGGCGAAGCGTATCCCCGCTCGTTGCCATGGGACGCGGATCAGGAAAATTGTCAAAAAGCACTTATCAAAGGGCTCCAGATGTTATATAATAAAAAAGGGTATATTCAGAGAGCGGATTCAATGATATCCAGTTTTTTTATAAACAGATCAAACGAAGTTCCGTCACTGATGGCGGCAGAATTTGAAAGGACACGGAATGAGGATTTATCTTGACAACTGTTGCTATAACAGACCGTTTGACACGCCGAAGAATGACACAATAGCTTTCGAAGCAAGCGCAAAAATGAGTATTCAACGATTAATTTCTATTCAACAAATTGACCTTGCAAGTTCAGTCGTTCTGCTGGAAGAAATCTATAACAATCCGTTTAAATATAAACGAGAACGTATTATGGAGTTTCTTACAAACGCAAAAATCTTTGTCGGTGTGGAAAGATTCAATTATACCGAATGGCGTCAGGAGTATTTCAAAGACGCCTATAAAGATAGTGAAGGGACTCAGCTTGAAAATTTCTTAGATTCCGCCGTTCAGCATTTTCCAAAAAACTCTTTCGGACTGGATGATTAACTAGGGAAACATCCACATCATATACAGCCCCACCCTTTGCCATGGGACACTTTATTCGCACTTCCTCTTCTCCTATCTGGAATTGACGCCACGCCGCGCATCGGCGGCGGCTTCGTTCACGCCGCCGCCGATGCCTTCCGACAGGCCGGGATCGTCAGCGGTATACCTCGTTAAAGCGCGTTATGACGCTGGCGAAAACTGCGCGGGTACAGACCGCCGTGGGGTTCAGCGCCGTCTCGGTCTCGCCAATGTTGAGACCGGCGGCGGTCTCCTTATACGCGTTGAAATCGCCTGGAACCGTGGTGGATTCGCCGCAGCCCCAAATGCCGAAGTAATCAAACCAATCGGAGTAGTACAGCAAACCGTAATGGGACACGCCGCCGCCTGCCGAGAAGCCGCAAAGGGCGCGGCCGCTTTGGTTCGCGGCCACATTGTAGTTCTCTTCTATGAACGGAATGACGGGGCAGCCATCCGCGCCTTATTGCGGAGATCCATTTAATTCAGTCTTTCAACCAGAGATTTTCGTTTCTTCCATATGCCGGACAGGAAGTATACCGTGCCCGGGATCGCGACGCCGAAAGGCGCGAGGCCATAGCCCAGGACGAAACCGTAGAAGCCGAATCCCGCCACAATGCCGAGACCGTAACTCAGTCCCACACGCATAACTACGCCGTCTATAATCCCGAAAATCATACCCAACCGGGCGTTTCCGATTCCCTGGATGAACGAATTGGTGCCTCTTGTAACCGCCAGCGGCAGGAATGTCCAGATGATGGCGGAGATAAAAACCGGCGCCAAATTCAAGACATCCGCGTCTGTTGTGAAGAATGTAAACATCTGCTTTCCGAACAGCAGGTAAACCGCGGCGAAGGCGCCGTGAAAAGCGAACGAGAAGAGACAGGTCCAATAAACGACATTCTTGGCGCGCCGTAAATTATGCGCCGCGTAATTCTGCGCGATCATCGGCGTCGCGGCATAGCGGACGCCGATGGATATCTTTGTGCAAATTTCGTCGAGCTTGATCCCGATGCCGAAGGTCGCGGAAGCGACGACGCCTATTTGATTTACGAGACTGCTTACATAAAACATGGAGAAAAAAACGGCGGTACTCTGGAGCGCCAACGGAATACCTTGCTGGATGATCGTCTTGAAATAATCCCAGCGAATTTTCCAGCTTGCCGGCATGAAATCAAATAAGAACACCCCGCGATGGCGGTATAGAAAGGCCATGGAGAACAGAAAGGATCCTGCCTGTCCCAAAATCGTAGCCGCCGCGGCTCCGGCGACGCCCCAACGCATAAATACGATGAATACCGTATCCAGAACCAGATTGATCGCGGAGGCAACGGTAATGAATATGAAGGGGTGCTTGGAATCTCCCATGCCGCGCAGAACAGAAGAAACCATGTTGTATCCGAAGGTAAAGATCAAGCCCGCCCCGCAGATCGTCAGGTAGTCGACCGCCATGCCGAAAGACTCCGGCGGCATATTGATAATGTGAAGCAGCGGCGCGCGCAGCAAGATAACGAGGATCGAGAAAACCAGCCCCAGAATCAACATGAAAGAGAAAAGCGTTCCAACTACCTGGTTGAGATCCTTCCGCCGCTCCGCGCCGATCATCTGCGCGATGAGGACTTGTCCTCCGGTACATAGCCCGGCGCAGAAGAATGTGGTAAAATTCAGGATCTGACTGCCGAACGCAACCGCGGAAAGCCCGGCGCTGCCTACAAACTGACCGACAAAAACCATGTCGATGGTGGAGTATAGAACCTGGAAAGCGTTAGACGCCATAAAGGGAAGCATGAAGCGCAGCAGCGTCAAAGGAATATTGCCCTTTGTGAAATTTTTGACCAATGTTTTTTCGCCGCTCATGCTTCAATCCCCGGAGCAGATCAAGTCGACCAGCTGCTTCGCGTCTGCGCAGCTTTCAAATGTTCTGACCAAATCCACCGTTTGCCGGATGTTTGTTTCATCCTTACCGATGGAACGGGCGATATCCGCGAATTTATCATAAACCTGTCCGGCTGTGAGCTGTTTCCGGTCCGCCGCGTCCTGACGCTTTCGCAGAACGCGGCCGTCTCTCATATAGATGGTGATTTCCACAAACCGGGATTCGCCTTGCAGCCTCGCGGGCTTGCCCGCGCATTCGGGATGCCAGATCACTTCGATTCTGCCCATGAGTTCATGGACGGCCGGCCGGTTGTATTTCTCATCGGTGAAGGCGGACAGATCAACCGCGCGGTCAATCAGGCAGCTGGCGATGTTGTAAGGCAGACTGAACCGGCCCTCCATGGGGGTTCTCGGATGCGGGCGGATGACAGGGCCCGGCGGCTCCATTGAAGTGGCGGCGACGATCCTTGTGATGTCCTCCGGCGGTATCTCACCTTCCCCCAGCATGTCGTACAGAATGCTCAAGGCTTCATAATTCCCGCCGCAGCAAGCCCATTGCTTGAAATGGCCCCTTTCCGCGGCCAGCGCCGGCGGCTTGCCGAAATTCGCGGTCAGAAGCTTGATCGAACTCTGCGCCTGCCCATAAACATAGTAAAAACCCTTGGACTCCTCAAATATACAGGGATCGCCTTCGCAGCCCTCAACCGCCAGTAAGGCCGCGAGAAGGCCGTTTTCCGCCGCCCGCGCCACCTGGAGAATCTTGGCGTCCGTACCGAAGCTTTGGAGCAGCCCGCCGCCCATGGGAGCGGCAATGGCCAACGCCATCCGCGTCCGCCGAACGTCCAGCCCCATGAGCTTCGACGATAACGCGGCCACGCATATGGGACCCAAAAGAGAGGTCGCGTGCCAGCCCGCGCCCATCTGGATGTCGCCGAGGCTTTCGCGGAGCTTGAATCCGAGTTCATAGGCCACGGCGTACGCCTCGATGATTTGTTTGCCTGTAAGCTTGTATTTTTCCGCCAGCCCCAGAGCGGCGGGGATCAAAATACAGCCGGGATGCCCCAAAGAACCGCCGTTATCATAATCCATCATATGGACGCAGGCGCTGTTGGCCAATACCGCGTTTCTCAGGGAGACACGGGCGCCGGTTCCCCAGACCCGCGCTTCTTCGGACTCTCCGGCGCCGATATGCTTCAAGAGGGCTTTCCCTGTTTTTTCGCGGCTGCCAAGCAAGGACACGCCGGCGGCGTCGATCACCGCGGCTTTGGCTTGCTCGACGCCTCTGGGCGGGATCGAGTCATAACGAAATTCATCGATGAGCTTGGCTATTCTTTCCGTAGTGACCATGGAATATCATCACCCTCCCTTTTATCGACAGCTCCTAACGCGCGGCTTCAAGCAATTCCTTCCAATTTGAGGGCAGTTCGATCTTCTTGCTTATCGGGAAACCGATAAATCCGTTCTGAGCGCAGATCAGGACGTGGTCTCTGGCCGGATCGCCGCTTACGACGACCTGAATATCCTCCGGACAAGCCACCATTTGGACGAAGCAGTTCTCGCTCATATCCTTGGATGTGCCCAATTGCTCCGGCCAATTGCCTTCCTCAATCCCTTTGTGGAAGCGTTCGACCATTCTCCCGCTCAGGTTGCTCAGTCTCAGTTTGGCGTTTTCATAGAAATGCCGTTTCATCGCGTCTTTTGTATAACCCTCTTTCACCAGGGAATCCACCACCAAAGGCGTCATGATCACCAGCGGCTTTGTATGCTGTCCCCGGAAAAAGAACTGGATAAACATGTGATTGTCCGCCATGCGGTTTTCGATATTTGTGAGAACGCCTTCCGCGGTTGGCCATCCCACTTCTATGGCCTGGGTCCTTTCCGTGACGGAAGCGACGGTTATGACATTATCCCCCGCGCTGAAGCCGCGGTCAACGCTGTACGGTTCCCATCCCACGCCGGCGAGATACTCCTCGTTCTCCGCCAAAACCATTCTGAAATTGTCCCCGTAACAGCCTTTGTCCGTTTTGTGGGGCAGGAATCCGCAGACGTTTCTCAAATACATACGGAAGAAACGGCCGATGCTGGTGTTGGCCTTGAATCCGGGGCGCATCACTCCCTGGGCGCAGTTGAAGTTTAATTCCTTGATAATCGGGCCGTTGAGGATGATCAGCGTCTCTGTGCCGGGCGTATGCCCAAGAGATTCATGTGAAAATTCCGGTTCGCACAGCGCTTCGATGATCGCGATCAGTACAGGCATATACTCTGGCCGGCAGCCGCTCATTACCCCGTTCACGGCGATATTCCATAGGGTCGCCTGGCGGTTTTCCGGTTTCAGTATCCCAAGAACCTCATCGGCGGAACGTGTGGTGAATTTGAGAAATTGTTCCACTTTTTCCACTGTCGGCGGGACAATGGGCAAACCCTCGCTCCATTCACGCTCGTAAAAGAAGTCGTTGACTTCCTCAAAGGAGCCTGAAAAGATAATATCTTTCTGTCCCGGCTCTCTGGCCGGTTTCGCGTCCGCAGGCTGTACCGTCAGGGCTTTGACGACCGGGTCGGTCATTATTTCGGCGGCGTTCCGGTAGACCTGCTCGTCGGCGGTCGTATTCACATGTCCGGGATGAGCGGCATAGGGCAAATTCGGATATCCTTCTCCCTTTGCCGTAAAATGGCCTGCCGTTATAAAACCGTCGCAGGCGAGAGTTACCGTAGGAATCCCCAGTTTTTCGACTAGGATGCTAGCGCGCGTCACGGCGGCTATACAACTCCCTCAGCAGCCGACGCCGCAGATGACGGCGTCTACCCCTAATTCCTTGAATTTGGCCGGGAGGGACGCCAATACCTCTTTCTCGTGGCCTCCGTGGATCTCGCCGAATTCCCTCCAGCTTATGAACTTGATCCCGGGGAACCGTTTCAGCAGTTCTTTTTCAAACGCTTCAAACATGATATCCCCTTTGAAGACCCAGTCCCATAATTCCGCGACTACTTTACCCTCTAACGTATCGAGACGTTTCGCGAGTTTGGCGCCTGAGACGGTGCTTTTGCCGCAGGGCCATACCACATCATACATATTGGAATCTTTCATATGCCCAAATCCTCTCCTGCCAGAATCACACAGATGCGTCCCTTCTCCGGCGGCTGGCATCCGTCGATGATGGCCGTATAGCGGCAGACCCTCCATTCATGGAAGCAATCCGTACATCTACCCAGTTTGACACAGGGGCGGTCGATGGCCTCGGCCTGCCTGTGCTTCGAGTAATGCCGCAGCGAGTTGACCGGGGAAATAAAATTATGGATCCGCCGCAGCGCCTCTTCCGTATCGGTAACAATTTTATTTCCCCCGGCGATAATGAGAACCTTCTTAGGGCCGAACATCATGGCGGCGACTCTGTTCCCCGCGCCGTCTATGCTGATTAATGAGCCGCCCAGGGTAATCGCGTTGACGCCGGTCAGATAGACGTCGGACAACAAGGCTTCCCGCTGCAGCGCCCGCCTTTCTTCCCTGGAGGGGTGCTGCCCTTCGTTATCTGTTTCCACAGGATCGATGATTTTGTTCCGGCCCCGTTTTTGGAGTTCCTGGATGATGCCCACTTGATTCAGGGTCACCGAATCGCCGCGGCCGACGACGGCTTCGGGCGGAATCAAGGACATGGCCAGTTCTAGGGCTTCCTGACGGTTACGGACAAAATATCCGTCCATATTCTTTTTCCATAAGCTTTTGATTACGGCTTTCGCGCGGATTTCGTAGAACTGGCTCAGTTCGGAACAAACGGTGGTGTCGCCATACATTAAACCATCTCCTCATGAATCTGCGATTTGCAATTTAGACGCGAATCATAGAGAAGCGATGTAGCGCCCCAGCGCCATGGCGGCGGTTACCCCGTCGCCGACGGCGGCGGCCATTTGCGCCGGTGAGTTGAGCCGAACGTCGCCGGCGGCGAATATCCCCGGAATGGCGGTCTCCATATGTTCATTGACCGGAATCTGACCGCCGGGACTGAGCGTCAGGATATCCTGAAGGAACTGTGTGTTGGGTATCAACCCGATGCGGACATAGATCCCGCCCGCGGTCAGATAGTCCTTGACCCCTGTGTCCGGATCCTGAAGATGAATGCCTGTAACCCATTCGTCTCCGGCGACGGACTCTATCCTGACGCCGCACTTGATCTCTATATTGGGATTAGCGCCGATTCTGTCGATCAAAACCTTGGACGCTTTTGGCTGGGGCATCAATTCTAGGACGGTGACTTTGCAGCCGAGTCTTTCCAGGTAGAGCGCTTCGGTTAATCCGCTGTCCCCCGCTCCGGCCACGGCGACGTCTTTGCCGGCGCATTTGACCCCGTCACAGGTGGCGCAGTAAAACACGCCTTTGTTCGCGAATTCATCCTCGCCGGGTACTTGCAGCTTCCGCGGATGGGATCCCGCAGCGATGATTATGCCCTTGCATGTAACGGTTTCGTCGGCAGTCTTGATCATTTTGTACCCTGATTTGTCTTTTATTTCGACTACTTCGCCCGACTTCACTTCCGCCCCGGCGTTCGACGCCTGTTCCAGCATGGCGGAAGCAAGGTCGGGGCCCATTATACCGTTGGCGAACCCCGGGTAATTTTCAACCAACTGCCGGCTCATCAGTTCTCCGCCCATAGATTCTTTTTCCATAACGGCGGTGCTGAGTCCGGCGCGGCCGGTGTATATGCCTGCCGCCAATCCGGCGCAGCCGGATCCGATGATGACTACATCATAGTCTGTGTACATAATATCCTCCTTTGTCAGAGCGCCCGGTCATATTCGGTTCTTGAGACCAGCTTCACGATGAAATCAGACTTGGTATGGATGACGCCGTCCTGATTCTCGCCCCACACATTCAGTTCCACCAGATGTTCGCCATCCTCGACGAATTTCCGCCCAACCTTTCCCTTGACATAGGTCATATCTCCGAAGAAGACCATGCGCCTGTCCTGGGAGTCCATGGATTTCACGAATCCGTCGTCGCCCATCCAGTCCGTGACAATGTGAACGAGCATCATTTCGTTTTGGATACCGGCCGAATTGGCGAAGGGATATCCGAAAATATGCGCCGCGTGATCGGTATAATGCCAATCGCGGCGCAGGATGTGTTCCCCCGTTTCCGGATCTTTCGGGTGGTGCTGGAGGTTCTCTCTCATGACCGCCCATTTGATGGCGTAAGCATAGGGATAACAGCTGACCATGGTGCGCGCGCAAGCGTCGGCGACGTCCATCGGCCCTTTGATAATCATTGGAAGTTCATCGCCTTCGGTCACGTCCTCCCAGTAACGGGTCTCCGCGCCGCGCCGGTTGACGCCGGCGAGCTGGTCGTCATAGCTTTGATGGAGTCTGTCGAGTTCTTCATCGCTGTAGAAATGCCTCTGTTTGTCTTGATACATCTTGGCTTCTTTTACTTTCTTTCCCCGTTTGCCCGGCGGCGTGGCCATATAGATGTTGCGGTGGGTCGCGATGGCGGCGGTCTCGCCGTTTTGATTGATAAAGTACCGGGGGACGCTTTCGATAAACATCCGGTATGGCTTGCCCTCGGCGTTCCTTTCCACAAATCCCGCGTATTTGTCATAAATGGAGAAAGAATCCCCCGGGCGAATGGGTCTGAAGTAATCATGCTTGTTCCCGGCCGCCAGGCGGGCGACGCCGGGCACCCTCAGCCGGCCTCCGAAAGAGGAGCCGAACGCGATGCTGGATTCAAAGGTAGGGGGCGCGATGAATCCGCCCCAACGGGTGCCGGCCACGTAGGAAGGATCACGCCAAAAAGGGTTCGGGTCGCCAATGGCGTCGGCATAGTGCCGGATGAGATCCTCCGTGATCACTCTATAGTTGAGCCCCCGCGTGTATTCGTCATTCATAATAGCGTGAGGCGGCGGCGGCAGCTTGATTTCTCCCCGGCCTTTGTTGAATTCGTCAATGTGTTCGTCCAGTCTTTGGTTCCAGTCTTCATCGCTCAGGTGATCCCAGTCGAATTTGGAAACGTTTTCTGACATAAGTTTTTTCTCCTTTCATCCTAACGGCCCTGCCACTCGGGCGGACGTTTTTCCAGGAAAGCGGCCACGCCCTCGGCCCGGTCGGCGCTGCCCGAGACGATCGCGAACAACCGGTTCTCGAACTCCAGCGCCGTGGCGAGACTCATATCCGCCCCGTAGTCCACCGCGTCCTTGGCCGCCCTCAGCGCCAGCGGCGGCTTGGAAGCCAGTTTTAACGCCAGGGCTTTGGCCTCTTCCATTAACTGGGCGGCCGGCGTCACTTTGTTGACGAGGCCGATGCGGAAAGCCTCCTGGGCGCCGATCGGTTCCCCTGTGAGAATCAGCTCCATCGCCCGGCCTTTGCCGATTAACCGGGCAAGCCGCTGGGTACCTCCCAGGCCGGGGATGATGCCCAGGTTGATCTCAGGCTGCCCGAACCGCGCCGATTCCGCCGCGATCCTTAACGTACAGGCGAGGGCCAGTTCGCATCCGCCGCCTAAAGCGTAGCCGTTGACAGCGGCGATGCTGGGCTTAAACAGGTGGTCCAGGCGCGAATATACGGCGCGCCGCAGGCGGCTGTTGGGCCCAAGCTCGGACAGTGTGCCGCGGGCGTTGACCTCGTTGATATCCGCGCCGGCCACAAAGGAGCGGTCGCCCGCTCCCGTCAGGATGAGGACTTTCACGCCGCTGTCCGACTCCGCCTGATCAATCGCGTGTCCGAGTTCGGCCATGAGCGATTGAGTCAGCGCGTTCCGCGATTCAGGCCGGTTTATGGTGACGACCGCGATTCCGTCGCTTTGATCGTACAGAATAAACTGATAATTCATTTTGGATCCGCCCCCTATCGCTGTTACTGTACTACTTTTGGACTTGACAGCGGAATCAGCTTTGTGTTAACTTGTTGTCAACCAAAAGTTCACAACAGGGGATGACGCGTATGAATGATCAGCAACTGAAATCTCTGGTCAAAGCGGTGGATTGCGGCAGCTTCAGCAAGGCGGAAGAAGCCCTTTATCTCTCCAAACAGGCGCTCAAAAAGCAGATTGACGCCCTTGAGGAGGAGATCGGCGTTCCCTTGCTCATACGCACGCGTCAGGGCATCTCGCTGACTCCGGCCGGGGAAGAATTCTGTCAGTGGGCCAAGAAAACCCTCAGCGAGATAGACGCGGTCACTCAAAGATGCAAGGAATTCACCCTGAAGAAACGGATCATCCGCATCGGGAACCCCTATCATCCGCGGCTGCTCCTTGAAAAAGCGTTCGTCGAGTTCTCGCGCAGATTCCCTTATATCAAGCAGCAGGTCATCGTGCGCCCAGGCAGCCGCTTCATCGAGGACATCCTCAACGACCGGGCGGATGTGGCCGAATGCACCTACCGTTCCGAGTTTGAAGTCTCCGGTCTTAAATACACCAAATTGTTTCCGATGCCTTACAAATGTCTTATGGCGCCCCGTCATCCGCTGGCCAGAAACAAAACCGTCCGTCTTGAGGAACTGTCCGGCAGCCATATCGGTCTGCTGAGAAAGAACACGGGGCTTCTGTCCCAAATGAACGAACGCTGTCATGACTTCTCTCTGGAGATATTTACGAGCAACGACATGCAGAGCATATTCAACGTATGCTATAACAACGGCATTTTTATCTCCAAGGCGTATTTTATCGATTCCATGCAGCCGTTGGTCACGGTCCCGCTTGAGACCGACATTGTGCCCACGGGGGTCATTCTTTACCGTGAGTCGCCGTCGGAGATCGTGGAAGAATTCCTCAGCGTCGTTCACGATCTGTATCCGTCGGGCTATGGCGCGGTGTAACCGAAGGTGTGTTTCACGGCGAAGGATATCAAGTCTTCGGCGTCCATTTGGCCGGCGGATTGCGCTACGTGAGCGTTGCCGTGGAGCAGGCTGAGGATGAGAGACGTCAGCGCCTTGGACTTGAAATAAGGCTGACTGCGGCGGCTGTAAAAGAGAATCATCTGCACCCTCTCATTGTCCCAGAGGAAGGGCTTTTTGTTGAAGAGCAGCACCAGCGGTTCTTCGGCGTGGAACCGGGATGAGGCCGGCGCCAGCGCGATTCTGTTGCAGCGTTCATAACTGATAAAGGCGTCTTTGTTCAGGCAGTCGTCCAGGAAGTCCCGCCGTTCATCTTTCCGGATGTAGTGTTCCGCCAGATAGGAGAAGACCTCTTTCTTGTTCTTGAAGTTCTGCTTCCGGACTAGGTTTTGGTTTCGCACAATATTGCGCAGTTCATTGGCCAGCAGCATGGAGAGATGTTGGATCAGGGAACGCGAATTGGGATCCCGGTAGAAATCCAGCCGTATAATAGGGATCGTATGATAACTGTACCGCTCAGGTGAAATATCGGTGATCAAAAAGTCATAGCCGGACAGGTCGGCGCCGTTGATTTCAACGAATTCCATGGGTACGATATCCGAAATGACCTCGCGGTGGATCCGCAGGCAGCGCTCCGCCAGATTGCGGGCGAAGTGGATTCCGTATTGGCTGACGAACACCGCCTTATAGGTGGATTTCTGATAGTAATTCCGCGCCCGGGAGCTTGAAATAATGTAATAGGCGTTTAACAGTTCCGCCTCGGACAGCCGGATTCCGCGGGTTTCATCATAATAAACGGCGAAATCATAGCAGAGTTCGGTGATGAAATACCCGTCCTGCTTGATGATATAAACGCTCTCTTCGTTGGCGGATATCCCGAAAAATTGCCGTTCCTGTACTTCGGCCAGATAGCAGGTGAATTCTTTGACAAACGCGTCGTCCAGATAACATTCGCTTCCCGGATGGAGATTCCGTATCCGCAGCAGAAATCCGGCGGCGGTCTGATGGAAAGCCGCGTATTGCGCCGGCTCCAGTTCGCTCACGTTCTGCCGTGAAGCGTAACAGTTGAGCATAATGGAGACGGCAATGATATCATTCCCTTTCAGCACAAAGCCGTGTGGCTCCAGCGCGTCCGCAAGGGCTTGTCCTATGGCGTGGTAACGGGTCCGCAGAATCCGCGATACCTGTTCTTCCGGAAAAGAGAAAGAATCCCGGTATTCCAAGCGCGACTGGGAGAGCAGAATATAGTTGAGGATGAAGGAGAGGTTGATCAGCGGGACGTGTACCTGACGCTCGCGCAGAATATTTCCGGTCGTCTGTTCGAGGATCGGGTAATCGTATCGTTCTTCGTCAAAATACGGATCAAACATAGCCCGGGCTTCGGGCATGAGGATTTTCACGCGATGCGCGATCTCCAGGGAGAGGAGCAGGCAGATACGCCGCTTCCACTCGCCGCCCTTGAGCCTTAAGCCATGGTTGGGACGGGACTCCAGGTCGCAGTTGTATTTCGCCAGAAATACTTTTAGAAATTTAACGCTGCCGGCGACGGTGCCGTGGGAGTAAAAGTATTTCTCCGCCAATTCGTTGATATGAATGTATCGGTCATGAAGCGCGAATTCAAACAGAATCAAATAGGCCAACAGGTTGTCGTCGAAGTGCAGATACCGGCCGCGCTGAAAATGATATAAGAATTTCGCGCGGAATACTTGATACTTCTCGCTGTCCAGCACTCTGACCGCGTAGCCTTTCCCTTTGACGGTTTCGATACGGGCGCCGTTCGATTTCAGATATTTATTGAGTTCCGGCATTTCAACCGTCAGGGTTTTGCGCGAGATAAAGCAGTCCTCCTGGATGTCCCGGCTGGACAGCTCGCCGTCCGAAAGAATCAGTTTGTTAATAATGACTTCACTTTTCTTTTTTAATACATGCATTCCTGACACTCCTCAAGGGCATTATATATCAGGAAAACCGTAAAATCAATTTTGCCGTCAATGATATCAAAACTCCCATCTTGGTGGGAGTTTTTTTTGATTGTGATTATGATGAGATTCCATTTATGATATAACATGCAGTGAATTGACAGAATCTTGGAAAAGTAACAAAGAGAAGAGGAGAGATGATCATGAAAAAAGTACTGGCATTGATACTGACCCTTATGACGGCGCTCGCTCTGTTTGGCTGTGCGTCAGGCGGCGGCGCGGCCAATTCGGCCGAGCCAACCAATTCACCCGGTTCGGCCCCAGAGGCTCAAGCTGTTTCCAGCGAGGCGGCGGAGAAGGTTCTCAGAGTGGCGATGACCACGGGTATGGG
>JAISDM010000281.1 GCA_031264885.1 Peptococcaceae bacterium
GCGCTCAGCAATTCTCGGTCATAATTTTGATGATCTCAATGTCCGTTTCCCGCATTCCCTTGCTGGCCATATCACCCACGTTGCTGATGGTCTTGTCAACCCCCTGGGACAGAATGCCGTCCCCTCCGTAAAACTGCTGATTCATCTCGGCAAATAAATTGTATCCCAACAGTCCGGTCAAAACCGCGACGCCGATTTTGCCCGCGCAGGAGGGTTTGGCTCCGTCGCACACGATGCCCGACACAATCGCGAGGGCGTTCACAATCGTGTGGGAGATGATCTCATAGTCGCCGCCCAGAAGGTACGCGACCCCCGCCGCCGCCGCGCAGCTCGCGCTCACCGCCCCGCAAAAAGCGCTTAATTTGCCGATGCTCGTTTTTTGGTGGACCGTGGCCAGATTCGCGGCGATCAGCGCCCTGTACAGCTCGTCTTTGGGGCATTTGATCTCGTCGGCATATGTAATCACCGGCAATGAAACCGCCAGCCCCTGATTGCCGCTGCCGGACATGATGATCACAGGCATACCGCAGCCGCCCATCCGGGCGTCGCAGCCCGCGGCGGCCGCGGCGGCCGCCCGGAATTGAATGCCGTTTCCGAAAGTCGCCAGAATGGACTTGCCTACATTGGCGCCCCAATCGCCCGCGAGTCCCTCTTCCGCGATGGCCCGGTTATAGTCGGCCTGCCGTTCGAGCAGAGGACGCAGCTCGCCTAAGTCCACAGTGTTGGCATATTGAACAATATCCTCAATATTCAGTAAATAATATTTAGACTGCGATTTCAGTTCTTCCTCCCGTTCCGCCTCAAAAATGATCTCGTCGTTTTTCTCGATGCCGACGATATGCAAATGACCGCCGTCGATGGTCACCCGCGCGGATTCGCCGCCGGCGCGCGCGTACAAGGATACATACAGTGTGCCGACTTGTTCCCTGAGTACTATTTCTATGTAATGGCTGTCGATGTATTCCTTCAGCTCGGTTCGCTGGCCTTCGGTAATATCGGCCAGCACTTCGAGTCCCGAGCCGGCTTTCCCGGCGATCAGACCGGCGGCGACAGCGGCATAGACGCCTTTCATTCCGCCTGTATTGGGCACCGCGACGCTTTTTGTGTTTTTGAACATATTGCCACTGAGTTCAACGACGCAGCGGTCCGGCAGCGCGCCCAGAATCTCTCTTGCTTTCGCCGCGGCAAAAGCGAGGGTATTCGGCTCGGTGCAGCCGACGGAGGGCAGAAGCTCCTCTTTCAGTATTTGTGTATAACACGCCGCGATGGAATCCATCTTATCGGGAATAATATCCATGATGTCGCCGATATTGCAATTCAGCACGGAACAAATCCGAACCATCACTTCCATCGCCACCGGCTGATTATGACTCAGCTTCGCGAGAGTGGACGTGCCGATGCCGGCGGCGTTCTTCAAATCCATCTTCTTTATCCCGCGGTCGGTAAGCGTCTTAAACAATCGGTTGTAATTGATCATCATGCCGCAAAAGCACCTCGAAATAATATACCGCTCATATTCACAGGATAGCATTTCTTTTTCATAAAATCAACTCATATTTTTTGTTTCTCGAAAATTATTTGCGGATAAACTTTCAGAAGTCAAAAAAACGAAGCGGCGGGCGGCAGAATGCCGCCCCTACAGACGCGCCGGTCGCGGCGCTACCACTCCGTCATTCCGGGCTTGTCCCGGAATCCAAAAATGATAAACCAAGGCACCTGGATTCTGGGACAAGCCCAGAATGACAAAAATATGATATTTCCGGACGGTCCCGGGCGGCAAAATGCCGCCCCTACGGGACACGGCGCGCGCGGCGCCGTTTGGACCCGGAATGACGAAGCGGCGGCAAAATGCCGCCCCCGCGGGCCGCTGTTCGCGGCGCCGTAGGGGCGGCATTCGGCCGCCCGTCTTTGATAGAGGCGAATTTCCAGGCTGCGGCGGATCAAATCCCCAACAGCGTCACTCTTCTTTGGTTACTCTTCTTTGCATTGGGCGCAGTTGAAATTGCATCCGATGATGGGTTCCGGATCGACTCCCTGTTTCTGATAGTAATCGGCGATGGCGGCTTTAATGGCTTCCTCGGCCAGCACGGAACAGTGCATTTTGGCGGGGGGCAGCCCGTCCAAAGCCTGGGCGACGGCTTTATTGGTTAAGGACAAGGCTTCGTTGATGGTTTTGCCCTTGACCAGTTCCGTCGCGATGGAGGAGGTGGCCACAGCCGCGCCGCAGCCGAAGGTTTTGAAACGAATGTCGGAAATAACATCGTCCTCAATTTTCATTGAAATTTTCATAATGTCGCCGCAGATTGGATTGCCGACCTGACCAACGGCGTTTGCGTCCTCTACTTCGCCGACATTCCTTGGATTCCCGAAATGATCCATGACTTTTTCCGAATACATAACGATCTTCCTCTCTGATTATTTTTTGTTATCCCAAAGCGGGGACATGCTGCGCAGACGCTCGATGATGGGGGGGAGTTTTTCCAAAATATAATCAATATCCTCTTCCGAGTTATCTTCACTGAGAGACAGGCGCAAGGATCCGTGGGCGATTTCATGGGGGAGCCCGATGGCCAAAAGGACGCTGGAAGGCTCCAGCGAAGCGGACGAGCAGGCGGAACCGGAGGAAGCGCAGATGCCTGCCTGATCCAGCAAGAGGATGATGGATTCTCCCTCGATATATTCGAACACGAATGAGGCGATGCCGGGGAGGCGCTTGGTGGGATGGCCTGTCAGGCGGGACGCGGGGATTTTGGTCAGGCCCCCGATCAAACGGTCGCGCATGGCGGAAACCCGCTTCGCGTTCTCGTTCATGTGCAGCGAAGCCTCTTCCAAAGCGGCGGCAAGACCGACGATGCCCGCGGTATTCTCCGTGCCGGAACGCAAGCCGCGTTCATGACCCCCGCCGTGGAGAAGGGTGGGCAGCCGGACGCCGCCGCGGATGTACAGCGCGCCGCACCCCTTGGGGCCTTTGAATTTATGCGCTGTTAAGGACAGCATATCAATACTCATACCGGCGGTGCTGATGGGGATATGTCCGACGGCTTGTACCGCGTCTGTGTGAAACAGCACGCCGGATTCCCGGGCGACCGCTCCGATCTCCGCCACAGGCAATATGGTGCCGATTTCATTGTTAGCCGCCATGACGGTGATGAGAACCGTGTCCTTGCGGATGGCTTTGCGCAGATCGTTTAAATCGATTTGCCCCAGTTCGTTTACCGGGAGATAGGTAACCTCCGCCCCTTGGGTTTCCAGGTGCTGTAAAGTGTGGAGAACGGCGTGATGCTCGATGCCGGTGGAAATAATATGTTTGCCTTTGTCTGCGCGAAGCTCCAGGGCGGATTTAATCGCCCAGTTGTCGGACTCCGTGCCTCCGCTGGTGAAAAAAATCTCTTCAGGGCGCGCGCCTAAGATAGAAGCGACCTTTTCGCGGGCGCCGTCGATGGCGCGTTTGGAGTTTTGACTGAACTTGTAAATGCTAGAAGGATTTCCGTACTGCTCTGTCAAATAAGGCATCATGGCGTCCAGAGCGTTTTTGGACAGTGCTGTTGTGGCCGCGTTATCCGCATAGACCATTTTTGACATGGTTTGTTATCAGCTCCTTTTCGTTTGACTTTAAGTTTCGCGGCTAATAGTTCCCATTATAAGGATTGGCGACTTTCAGTTCCTCGCTGTTGTATTTAGCCACCAAATCAGCCAGGGTCATGTTATCAACCACGTTGTCTACCGCGTCTTTAATGTTCTTCCAAATTTCTTTGGACAGGCAAAAGGACGCGCGGTGGCAAGCCGCCTCGTCGAGAACGCAGTCTACCGGGGCGAGACTGCCTTCCATCAAGCGCAGGATCATGCCTACGGTATACGTGGACGGCTCTTTGGACAGCCTGTAACCGCCCTGCGCGCCGCGGCTGCTTTTGACATAACCCGCTTTATTGAGTTGGGTGATGATCTGCTCCAGATATTTACCGGATATCTCCTGGCGCTTGGCGATTCCGCTCAGCGGAATATAGGTTCCGTTGTGATGAATGGCCAGATCCAGCATCAGACGGAGCGCGTAGAGTCCTCTGGTGGATATTTTCACTTAACTCACCTCATATGGCTATATTACCATAGGAATACTATGAAATCAAGATAAATTTTTTTGGAGGATTGTGCGTATGCCTGGGGAATCGATAAAAATAATCGCGGAGAACCGCAAAGCGCGCCATGAATACTTTGTGGAGGAGGCTTTTGAAACCGGCGTCGTCTTAAAAGGAACCGAGGTCAAATCTTTGCGCCTGGGCAAAATCAATTTGCAGGACAGCTACGCGGCCATTGAGGAAGGAGAGCTGTATCTGTTTCAGATGCACATCAGCCCTTATGAACAGGGGAATCGCTATAATGTGGACGCGAAACGTCCCCGGAAGCTCTTGATGCACAAAAACGAAATCCGCCGACTCTTCGGCAAGGTGAAGCAAAAAGGGCTGACGTTGGTGCCGTTAAAGATTTATTTCAAACACGGCAAGGTAAAGCTGGAACTGGCTTTGGCAAGGGGGAAAAAAATGTATGACAAACGGGACGCCGAAGCTGAAAAGGACGCGAAAAGGAATATGGAGCGCGCCTTGCGCGACCGCAGCCGGGGCGAATAAACCCAGCGCGGTCCCGGGCGGCGGCATGCCGCCCCTGCTAGTTCATGTTCGCGAAACGTTCCACCGCTTTTGTAAAATTCTCAATGGTCTTATCGGCGTCTCCCTGCTCGATGCCGTCGCGGACGCAGTGCCGGATGTGGCCTTCCAGAACGACCTGCCCCGCCCTGTGTAAAGCGGATTTCGCGGCGTTGATCTGGGAAAGGACGTCTTCGCAAGGCACGTCTTCATCCACCATGCGGTCGATCGCCTGTACCTGGCCAATGATCTTTTTCAGGCGGCGGTGGAGATTTTCGGCGTCCATACATTGCTTCATGATTCGTACCTCCATATATTGCGGGAATCCCCCCGCTGAATGTGATGATACTGTGAGAATCGCCGTTTGTCAAGTAGGCGCGGCCTGACGGGATGCGTTCAGGCGGCGGTCCCGGGCGGCAAAATGCCGCCCCTGCGGTCCCGTTAACGAGACCTATGTAGGGGCGGCATTCTGCCGCCCGGCTTTGATAAACGCGAATCACCAAATATACGAATCGCAAAAAGTTGTCATTCCGGGCTTGACCCGGAATGACGGGGCGCGCGTCGGAATGATGAGGTTTGGACGGCCAATCGGTGATTGACCGGTAATCACGATTGAGCCGATACGCTGAAGCCGTATCGTTCGCCGGCCTCCGGCACAGTTAATATATCAAAGAACACAGCGGCTTTATCCCTTGCGTCTTTAGGGATATCAGGAAACCTGCGAAGTCAAACAGCATATTGCTTTCGGTAAAAGTCATTCCAGCCTCACCCCCGCGTTTGCCGCCATAACTTCTACAACCCGCCTGTATAGTTTTTCATCCGCAACATCAATGACATTATTGTCTAACGAGATGTAATCATCCGCAGTATCAGCGATTATGCCTCTGCCTTTTTTCCGCAGATTAAAATAACGAAGTGTATTCGCCGGCCCTTTGTTCAGCTCAAACCACCGAGCCACATCATAACTGTGCGTAGCGGCGAAAATCTGCACCCCGCCTTTTTGAAGTTCAAGCAGAATATCAACAAGCGCAGGAATAAGTTCCGGATTGATGCTCGCTTCCGGCTCATCCCAGAACAGAATACTTCCGCTTTCGAGCAGCCCGTTACGGAGCAGTTTCCACAGCAAACCAAGCCTGCGAAATCCGTCGGCTTCAAGCGAAAACGGCACTGTTTCACCGTTTTCTTTCTTCACATAGAACGAATCGTCCTCGTACTCCACTTCGCCGCCGATGAGTTCCTTAATCTTGCAAAGCACTCTAAGCGCGTTTGCTTTCACTTCGTTCGTCACCGGCCTTTGCGCTTTGTTCAGAATATCAATTTGGGTTTGGTCAAATGGCAGCCGCAAGTCTTTACTAAGAGCTATCAGCCCTTTTGAATGGGATAACATTTCAGCGGCCGGAATAAAAACGGCCTGAACATTTTCAAGCAGCTCGCAGTATTTCATTGGGGTATTGAGATACTCAATTTCTTTCTCAGCATAGTTAATTTTTGCCATCGAATCCTGGGTATGACCAAAACCGCCAACGCGCCGGTTTGTTTGCCAATCCAAGGAACCGGGCCGTTCGTGTAACTTTTGTCTGGCGAGAATAAACGGAAGATATAACGCTCTAAGCAACGTTGTCCTGCCGCTCCCATTACCGCCAATAATCACGTTGACGCCGGGGCAGAAGTCCGCCGCAAACTCGCCTTTGAACACAAGGAAATCCTTTATCTCCACGCGGGTAATTGCGTTTGTCATTGCCACAGCCTCCTCCGAATTCGTGGTTGAGTTGATAAGCTGACATCATTATACCACACGCGCCGTCACTCATAAAACTGTTTTTCCTTATGATTCGTTCATACTTACATAGAGTAAAAAAACCGTCTTCCCGTACCGATGGTCAGCGGGAGGGCCGCGTCGGCGTACGCGTATTCTTTCAGATTGCCCTCGAAGATGAGCCGCCCGTTTAAGTTCAGCAGATTCTGGGGACGCACGGAACCCCTGGGTTTCCCCCAATCGCAGACGCCGCTTTTGCGCAATATGTGATAAACGAATTCCGAGCAAAAAAAGCGGCTGTCGTCTTCCCACGCCGTGTTAAACATGTATCCGAGCAGGCCGGATACATTGTAGTCGTAATTATGGCTGTTGAGCAGAAAGCTTTCTATTTCGAGATGAATGCGCTCGTACTGACTTTGTGTCACGGGAATCTCAAGCACAACGCCGGGAATCCGATGATATGCTTTGTAAATCCCCTCGTCCATGCTTTCCCGCTTGAAGCATCCCACGAAAGGATTGCAGGCTCTTCGCCGCCCAAAGCTGAACATATACTCCAGTCTCCTGTCCAGAGAGATTGCCGCGTGGGTGTACTGGTCGCCGTTCAGGGCCCGGATGGCTCTCGACAGCAGCGTTTGGCTTCGGGATAAAATGACATATACGTATTTTTCGGACTCCATCGTGCGTCAACTCCTGTTCCCCTCATATTGGATGTCGCCTTATCATCCCTTTTGACGGCTTTATTATACACGCGGCATGTTAAAATAGAAGATATTTTTATTAAAAAACTTTTAAATTTTTCAGGAATTTTTCGCAAACCTGTCATACTTATTTACCGGCGGGATCCCCAGGCTTATTCCGGCCGCGCTTTTTGACGCACTCGGTCAAAAGATACTCGATCTGGCCGTTTAAGCTGCGGAAATCGTCCTCGGCCCAGGCGGCCAGAGCGTCGTACAGGCTCGCGGAGAGCCGGAGGGGAATCTGTTTTTTGACCTTTTGGCCGGCGCCGGCGCCGTCCCCGGGCGCGGACGCAGGTGGTTTCTTTTCTGCCATTTCAGTTCACTTGCCCGCGGCTTAATAAAGGCTGCCGCTGTTAATGATGGGCTGGGCCTCCCGGTTCCCCTTATTGTTTCTTGCCGCGGAGGCCGGCGGATGGTATGATAACATTATCAAAATTTATGGAGGTACGGGCATGTCTGAGCCTAAATATGAAGCCTTCATCAGCTATCGCCATAAGGATCTGGACAGCGCCGTGGCCAGGGCGATTCATAAGCAACTGGAGACCTACCGCATCCCCCGCTCCATTCAAAAATCCTCGGGCAAACAAAAGATGGGCAAGGCATTCCGCGACCAGGATGAACTTCCCCTGCTGGCCGATTTGGAAGAAGGGATCCAGCAAGCCCTCAATGGCAGCGAATGGCTGATCGTGATCTGTACGCCCGATTTCCCCCTTTCCAAATGGTGCATGGCCGAGGTGGACTATTTTATCGCGCTGGGCCGCCGTGACCGGATTCTCACGGTGCTGGCCGCCGGGGAGCCGGAACAGAGTTTTCCCGAACAGCTGCGCTACGTTCTGATCGACGGTGTGCCCACGGAAAGGGAACCCCTGGCCGCCGACGTGCGGGCGGACAGCCCAAGCGGCAGCCTCAAAAAGCTGAAAAACGAAAAACTGCGCCTGCTGGCGCCTATGCTGGGCGTGGGTTATGACGATCTGCGGCGGCGTCACCGGGAGCGCTTCCTGCGCACGGTCGCCGGTGTGAGCATGGCGGCGGCAGTGGCGTCTGTCGGGGCGGGCGCTTACGTACTCCGCCAGAATCAGCTGCTGACCGAACAGCGGCAGCTGGCCCAGGAACAGCGGGACGAGGCTTTGATCAGTCAATCCCGCTTTCTGGCCGAACTCTCGGCCCAGCAGCTGGCCAAGGGGGACCGGGTGACCGCCACCCTCCTGGCCTTGGAATCGCTGCCGCGGGATATCCGGGATCCCGACCGCCCGCTGGTAGAGGAGGCCGTCACCGCTTTGCGCAACAGCGAGACCACCGCCTCCGACACCGGCTTCCAGCCGCTTTTTACCATTGAGCGCGCCGCCGGGGCCGCGCTTAACAGCTTCTCCCGCCAGTACCGATCCTATCATCTTTATGAGAACAAGCTCTTTACCGTTGGCGACGGCGCCGTCTTCATCCACGACGTCGGCAGCGGCGAACTGCTGGGGGAGACGCCTCTCGATCTCTTGAAGGGGCAGCCCGGCGCGGTGGTCTTCTCGTCTGTGACCGCTTCCGTATTCTTGGTCTATGAGGATCACTTCCAGCTGATTTACCCGGCCCGGGACAATTTCTCCGAGGATTTTCCCCTGGCTTATGAGGGCGATTTCATCCCCGAGGGCGGCGTGGCCTGGTCGGGGGGCATCGTGATCTACGGCTTCGACGAAACAGCCAAATATTGGAAATTCAGAAACAGCGCTTTCCTCCCCGCCGCGCCGGCAATCCCTCTGGTGGCTGAATCCCCGTTTACCTGCGCTTCTCTGAGCCGGAATTCCTCCACTTATTCCTACTTGCTGGCCACCGGTCACACGGCCCGGGAACAGGGCGTCGATACCGTGCGTATTTGGGACGCCAGCGAGGGATCCTTCCTCCGCTCCCTGCCCATTCGGGACGAAATCAGCTTCCTGGAGCTTTCGCCCAACCGGGCGGCTTTGGCTGTGGTGACGAAAGAGGGCTATGTCAGCCTCTGGAATCCCGCCGACGCGCTGCCGCTCTACGCGCTCAATGAGGAAGATCAGGTAAAACCGGATCATTATCAGGCGCTGGAGGCCCGATTCAGCCCCGACTCGGCGACGCTGGCGGTCTGCTACGGCAACGGCGTCGTCCGTCTTTACGATACCGCCACGGGACGCGAGCTGAGGGACTTGCGCGGTTCCGGCCTTGTGCTGCGAAACGTTCGCTGGAGCGACGACGGCAGCGAACTGCTCTGCGCCGCCGGCGATCAGAGCGCCTATCTCTTCGAGGCCGCCGACGGCGAGATAAAAAGCCGGTTAAACAGCTTTGGCGATCTGCTGGAGGCGGTCTTTCTCGACAGCGATACCATCTTGCTGGAACACACCGACGGCGCGCTGCACATCTTCGAGCGGCGCGACGGGGAAGCCTCCGGCGCCCTGGCGATGACAGGAGAAGCAGTGATGTGGGACGCCCTGCTGAGCCCCGACGGCGCCACCGCCGTCAGCTCTACCTTTGCCGGGGCGCTCCGCGTCTACGGCACATCCGGCGGCCAAACGCTGCGCAGCGACCGCTACCCGCGGACCACCAGCCAAGGCGTCGCCCAGATCAAAACCATGAGCTGGCTGCGGGACGGCAGCGGGCGCCTGCTGGTTCAAGGGGTAAACGAGGCCGCCCTATGGGATCCCGCCGGCGGCAACTGGCAATTCATAACGCCCGCCCGGATCGGAGACTCCGCCGCCGGCGAGGTTCAAAACGCCTCCGCCAACGCCGACGCCACCCTGCTGGCGCTGAACACCCGCGCCGATTGGGTGCATATACACGATCTCGCGGCAGGCGCGGAGAAAGTCCGCTTCCGCCATAACCCCGATTCTCCCAACGGATTGAATTACGTCTACCCCCTTTGGAGCCCCGCCGACCCCGACCGTCTCCTGACCTACCGGACATGGGACAGCGACCCGGAGAATCTGATCCATATCTGGAACAGCCGGGGCGAAAAACAGCTCAGCCTCAATATGGGGGGCGATCCGGTGAAAGAGGCCGCGTGGAGCCCCGACGGGCAGTATATCCTCTGCGCCGACAGAGCCGGCCGCCTGCGGATTTACAGCGCCGACGGCGGCGCCCTGGCGGCGGAACTGGCGGAGCGCCCCGCCAACGCCAGATATTGCGCCTGGAGCCCCGACGGCGCGCGGATCGCCTTCTACGCCGATTCTGACCGCGCCTGGATTTGGAACTGGCAGGGGGAGGGCGGCGTGACGCAGATCCGCAATCCGGAGAAGCACCCGCAAAGCGGCCTGCCGCAGCCCTCCTGGAGCCCTGACGGAACGCTCATTTATCTCTACAGCGAGATCTATAACGCCGCCAGCGGCGCCGAGGTCATGGCGCTGCCCGACGCCGCCACCTACTCCGTCCCGACGACATGGACGCCGGACAGCGGCGGGGTGCTGCTCAAACAGAACCGCTACACCGCGCGCCTGTGGTCGATCCGCCCGGTACAGGAGCTGATGTCCGACGCCCTCCGCAGACTGAACGGCCGTATTCTCAGCGGTGACGAACGCCGCCGTTTCTTCCTGGAATAAGGATTCGTTAAACAATAAGATGAGATAATTTCACGCCGCAATTTCGTCGCCGGACAAGGCGGAGGAGTCGAGCCTGACCGCGCCCGGTGGGCGAGAGAGGGAAGGCGAGACTGGGCAGGCGCGTGGTGAAATCAAGTGCCGTCAGGCGCGCGGATTGAGTCCGTGTCCTAACAGGAAGGAGGCATACCCGGGGTGGTATGGCGACTGACAACAACGCAGTCCGACGGCGAAAGGGCAAGTGAAAAATCGCAGGTTATTGTTTAACGAGTCCTAACATACAAATGAGATGTCAGCGCCAATATCGCCAAAACGGGAAGGATGTAGACGATCATGGCCACGGCCATCGTGGAGTAACTGTTGTTCCCGACGGATACCAGGGGAAAGATCACGCCCGGCAGCGTCTTGAAACGGGGGTCGCCGATTACATTATTTAACAGATAGACCGACCAGGAGCCGATGAAACAAAAAACGCCCGTGACAATGATTCCGGGGCGTACGGCCGGCAGGGTCACAAACAGCGCCGTCTTTAAGCGGCCCACCCCCAGCGTCCGCGCCTGTTCCTCCAGCGAAACGTCGTAATTCTCGAACACAGCCGAAAGCAGGAGCGTCGCGTATGGCACATAGAATACCAGGTGCGCCGTCAAAAGCCCGGCGAAATTCGAGTAAAGCCCCAGCTTCATAAATACGGTCTGCATTCCGAATACCACAGCGATCTGCGGTATGAACGCCGGAACCAGCAGCAAAAACTCAACGGGCCGCTTGCCCCGGAAATTGCGGACGCCGAGGGTTTTTGCCGCGAAAAAACTAAGCGCCAGCGACAGAAATGTGACAAGAACCGACAGAATCAGACTGTTCCTCAGCGCGGGCAGTATTCGCCCGTCCGTGAGCAGCTTGGCCCAATAACCGCCGTCGAATTGCGGCAGGACCACCGGCCACCGCCAATAAGTAACGGCCGACCACATCAGGAGCGGCGCCAGAGGCAAGAGCAGCGCCGCCGCCGCGGCCGCGAGGATCAGCGTCCGTATTTTCGCGTTCATAGCCATATCAGTCTGTCCATCCCGGCGAAGGGCCTTTGCGCACCTTCCACCCCGCCTCGCTGAAAAGGTTTTTGATCTCTTGAACGGTTCTGCCCCGGCCGCTCTCCGTTTTTCTGCGGGTGTCACGCGGGTTGCTCCCCATTTCGGACCAGGACAGATTGCTGCCGCTGTTCGCCATCAGCTCGGAATGTACGGAGGCGATCAGCTTCGTCCGGTGGTCTGTCAGGCGGTACGACGCGGCGTACAGCGCGTTGAGCGGCTGGCTGAGCATGCCCAGCCGCGCCGTCTTGGTTCCGGGAACCGCCACGCGGCGGCCGACGCCGGATGTCAGCGGTTCCCAGCTCATGCACATCTGCGCCCGCTCCGCTATTTGCTCCGCGGTATGGTCGGGCCCGATGGGTTCAAGGCAGGTAGAGAGCTTCAATCCCGCTTTCTTCGCGTTTTCGACGGTGGCCAGGCGTGTCTCCACGGGGATCTCCGTAATCGCCCCCTCCCCCAGCCGGGCGGCGTGGTATATGCCGTCCATCCCCATGTCTTTCAGCCGTTTCGCCCGGTCCGGCGTCAAATCCCCGGTGTTGGCGAGCAGGGGCGTCCGCTTGCCGACCGCTTCGCGCACCCTGCCGCATATTTCCGCGTACTTATCAAAGTCATACGCCTCTGTCGAAAGCAGAAGAATCAGATTCGCGCCCTGATCCACATAGATTTTCGCGTATTCGAGGATGTCTTTCAGGGGCGTCTCGCGCCGCTTCACGCTCGGGTCTTTGGTGTTGCACGCCGCGAAAGAGCAAAACTGGCAATTCCTCGGGCACGGCCCGGAATCCAGCCCGATCTGCGCGTGAATCTCCGCAAGCCCGTCCGCAAGCTCCATCGACTGCTTCAGCGCCGCCCAGCGGATCATGAAAGCCTCTTTGGAATAAGGATCGGTTTGATACAGCGAAAGTGCTTCCTCGGAAGAGATCGCTTCCTTACTAAAGGATTTCTCTATAATTTCGTCCACAGAAATCATTTTTTGTCTCCTTCATTCATTGGGATCAGAGGCGACAGGCCACATCATTTGCGGGTTGAGGTCAAACGTCATTGTTTCGCCGGCGGCGAAAGCGTGGCGCGCGCTGACCGCAAGCTTCAGCCGCATTCCTTCGCAAAGGAGTTCATAAACCGTTTCCATCCCCTGGGGCATGACAGAGGACACCACCCCGCGCAAACGGCCGCCGCCGATGTTTTCGGTCGCCTCCGGGCGTATGTACAGCCATCCCCCGCCATCTTTGCCCTTCGCCCCGTCTATCTCGAAACTGCCGAGAACGCAGCGTACGCGCGTCCCCTCTTTCTCGGCGGGAACGCGGTTCTCCCAGCCAAAGAAATCCGCTTCCGCCTGCGACGCCGGACGCGAATAAAACTCATACGGTTTCGCGCAGCGGGTGACCGCGCCGCCGTGGAGGAACGCCACGCGGTCCGCGGCCGCGGCCGCTTCTTTCTGGTCGTGTGTGACATACAGCATGGTCGCTCCCAGCTTGCGGTTCAGCTCCTTGATGTGGGCGAGCAGGGCCCACTTCAGATGCGTATCGAGGGCGCTCAGCGGTTCGTCCAGGAGCAGGAGCTTGGGCTCCGTCATCAGCGCTCTGCCCAGAGACACGCGCTGCTCCTGCCCGCCGGAGAGCTCCGTCACGCGCTTCCCGCCCATCCCCTCCAGACGCAGAAGCGCAAGCATTTCTTCGGTCTTCCGCCTGAGTTCCGTTTTGCTCATAGCGCGGTTGAGCCGCGGGGCAAAGCTTATATTCTCCGCCACCGTCATGTTACGAAACAGCAGGCTTTTTTGAAAAACCATCGCGGTGGAGCGTTTCTCCGGATTCAATGAATCGATTGTCCTGCCGTCCAGAATCACATGCCCGGCCTCCTGCCGCTCAAGCCCCGAAACAATCTTCAGTGCCGTCGTTTTGCCGCAGCCCGAAGCTCCCAGGATCACCAGGATTTCGCCTTTTTCCACCGACAGGTCAAAGTCCTTCAGCACCGGCGCGGACGCGCCTTTGTAAGTTTTGGCGACGCCTATAAGTTGGAGATAGCTCATAATCCGCGCTTCCTCGCGCCCGACGCCGTAAGCCGGCGATATGTGAGGATCACCGCCATAAGCGTGAGGCTTGTCAGAACCATCATCGCAAAGGCTTCGGGCTGATCTTTCATGTCGGGATCCATATATTTGAGATACATCATCACAGAGACACTGCGCTTCCGGGCCGATCCGAGTATCGCCGGAACCTCATAGTCGCCGAAGGACGAGGCGAAGACCAAAATCGAGGAAACGGCGGCGGACGGAATGACGGACGGCAGAATGACATGGACGAACCGCTTGAACTTCCCGACGCCCAAGGTCGCGGCCTGCTGCTCATATTCAAGGGACGCGCCTTGCAACAGGCCCAGTACGGACAGACCGATGTAGGGAAAAAACTTCCATATGAACACAATCATCAGGCCGATGCCCTTTGAATCGTACACCAGCCACGGAAAATCCCCGACCGATTCTATGAGCCCGGCTTTATGGGCGAGCGACGAGAGAAACCCGGTTTGGGAAAGCAAAAACACCATGATCATCGCCGCGGCCAATCGAGGTATGGAAAGATTGTACTGGCTGACGAACAGCGCGAGTTTTTTGCCCGGAAAGGTTTCCCGCAGCGCCAGCGCCAGGATGATGGCCAGCGCCATAGAAACGGCTGTGGAAATCAGCGAAACTTTGAGTGTGAACAGGAGCGAATCCCAAAAATAGTAGGAACGCAGGACGTCCGAATAATTTCGCCAGCCTGCGAACCGGCCGCCGTCGCCGGAGAAGCTGCCCTGAATCACGGTGACTGCCGGCCAGACGTAGGCGGCGCCCATCAGGACAATCAACGGCAGGAAGGGCGCCGCGAGAGAGAATCGACGCTTCATGACCCGTCTACTTCTTCACGACCTGGGAGTCCCACGCGGTCCCGATCCACCCGGCAATCGACCCGCTGGACACATTATGAGCGGATGTCGCCAGCTGTTCCGGCGAGGCGGTGGTCCCCTTCGGGAAGCCCGCCATCATATCCTCGAAAATCGCCTTATCCCCCGGATCCAGCTTGGTTAAATCCAGATTGTAGGCGTTCCCCGTGACGGCGGTGACCTCCGCGTTGACCTCGGGTTCCAGCAGCAGGTTGCAGAGTACCATCGCGGCGGCTTTGTGCCTGGAATTTTTTGAAACCACCACAAAGTCAGGGTATCCGACGGAGGTTTCCATCAGGTACAGCTGGCCTTGAGGCAGGTACGACGGGTCTGACTGGGTCTTGGGATAAATGGAGACGCAGGTTGTGAAGGAAACCGCGATGTCCCCCGCGTTGACATGTGAGATCATATCATACGCGTCCGCGCCGTAATACGCGCCGCTGTCCCCCTGGAACAGATCCGGCTCAAGCTCATTGAAGTATGCCCATACATAGCCCGCCTTCTCGATGAACGCGTCCTCGCCGGCCTCGCTGCCGACCGCCCAGGCGTTCCATTCCTCGGCGTTCTTCTGTATTTTTTCGGAACGGGCGGCGGCGCCGTCCGCTTCGTCGTAGACCGCTTTCCAGCCGCCGTCGCCGTCGTCCGTCAGCTCATACAGCGCGGAGGTCACAAACTGCTTGCCGTGAAATCCGCCGCTGCCCAAAAGATCAAGATATGTAAATTTGCCGGGGTATTTCTTCACCCATTCGCTCAGCTCGGTGAGGTCGTGCGGCAGGCCGTAAACTGTGGATGAGCCTTCCGCTCTTGTTTCGTCCCACGCCAGCGCCGCGTCGTACTTGTCGGCGGCATAGACCATCGCGGGGGTGACCTTCATAAACTGCGCCTGATAGCCGTCGGTCGGCATTGTCCCGTTGTAGAGCACGTCGGCGGCGTTCCAGTCGAGGTTCGCGGAATTGGGCAGCGCCCTCACCCAGCCGTTGCCGTCGTCGCCCCAGAGCGCGCCGCTCGCTCCCATCGGCGCGATCGATCCGGACGCGCCCCAGAACATATCTATTGTCGCGCCGATGCCGTTTTCATAGTCCGCCACAAAGCGCTGCTCGTTTTCCGCCGTGTCCTCGACGTATTCTATAGTTATATTGTAGTCGTCCTTCGCGCGCGTTTTTATGTATTCCCAATACTGCTGCACCATAGCGTCCGCCCCGCCGGAGCCCCAGGCGCAGAACGTGACGGTGTCGCCGTCGGCTTCCTCGAGAATTTCGTCCCACGTCATATCCGCGAGGTCCGAATCTACCGATTTTACCGCTCCGGGGGTCGGCTCGGCTCCGCCGGGGGCTTCGGTAGCGGCGCCGCCGGGTGTGACATCCGCGCCGCCGGGGGCGCAGGCCGTGAGCGCGAGGGCAAGCGCGAGAGTCAGCGCCAATAGCAGCGCCGTCAGGCGCGCCGAGTGCTTGCCACGGGGGGCGCTTGCGGGTTTTCTTGTGAGCTTGAGCATTGATTTGGGTTCCTTTCGGTTGTTTTTATTTTCGGGATGAGGGGAGTATAGCATACATATTGATACATGTCAATGTGATAAAATGATTTTTTACGGATTTAACGGGAAAGTCCAAAATACAGCGGCGAATTTGATTGACGCACCGCGAAAAATGTGCGATAATGCAATAAAAACGCAAGCGACAAGCGCGCCCGGCAACGGTAGCGTACACCGGCAGCGGCAGCGTATATAGGAGGTCAATTATGTCTCAAACCCAAGAATTCAAAAACAGCTTCGCCGAGGCGCGCCATCGCGCGATAGCCGCCAGCTTCAGCCATCTCAACGAAATGCAGCGGGAAGCGGCGCTTAAAACGGAGGGCCCTCTCCTGATCCTCGCCGGCGCGGGAAGCGGGAAGACGACGGTGCTTATCAACAGGATAGCGAATCTGCTCGCCTACGGCCGCGGCTCCGACAGCGCCGAGGTCCCCGAATGGGCGGGGGAGGACGACTTGGCCGCGCTTGAAGCTTACATAAGAGACCCGGCGCCAGAAAAGCGCGGGCGGTTGCAAAAGCTGATGGAGGTCGAGCCGTGCGAGCCGTGGCGCGTTATCGCCATCACGTTCACAAACAAGGCGGCGGGGGAGATGAAAACGCGCCTTCAGGATATGCTCGGCGCGGACGCGCGGGATATTTGGGCGATGACGTTCCATTCCGCCTGCGCGCGGATACTGCGCCGCGATATAGACAAGCTCGGCTACGACAC
>JAISDM010000090.1 GCA_031264885.1 Peptococcaceae bacterium
GTGCGCCACATCTCAGACGACATCACGGTTATGTACCTCGGTCAGCCGGTTGAGACCAGCCCATCCGGGGAATTGTTCAAAAACCACCTGCATCCTTATTCCAAGGCGCTGTTAGCCGCGATTCCCTCGATCGATATCCACGTTCAGAGGGAACGCGTCTTGCTGAAAGGGGAGATCACATCCCCCATCAACCCGAAGCCGGGATGCCGCTTTGCGGCCAGATGTCCGTATATGAGCGAACACTGTGCCGAGCCGCAGCGTCTGGAGGAGATTCTTCCGAATCATTTTGTCTCCTGCTGCCGGGTTCGTGAGATCAATAATTTACGGGAGGAAAAATCGTGAAAGGAGAAATCAAACATATGCCGGATCGTATTAACTGGACGGAGGAAGCGGATGTCGTGGTGGTCGGCTATGGCGGCGCGGGCGCCGTAACGGCCATATCGGCGGCGGACGCGGGCGCGGATGTGCTGATATTGGAGAAGCAACCGCCGGACACCGCCGTTTCTACCAACCATACGCCGAGTACGCGTATGAGCGGCGGAGGGTTCATTGTTCCCGAGGATACGGAGAAAGCGATCGCCTATTTCAAGAATCTGCGGCGCATCGCCAATGAAACGGTGGATGAGGAAGAGGAGCGGATGATTCGCTTCCTGTGCGGGCAAATGGGAACCAATATCCCGTGGCTTGAATCCATTGGCGCGGTGATCGGCGGCAAAGAAAGCATGAGCCCCACCTTTGCGCACATGGACATGCTCCACGCGCCCCTGGAGAATTCCGCCGCGGTGGGTATTTACGACAGCGACTTCCCCGACGTCCCCGGCGCGGAGGCCATCCGGGTGTTCTGGGTCCAAAAGACGGATGATTTTCGCGGGGGCGCGGCGCTATTCAAGGTTCTGACCAACGCGGTGGAGAAACGGAATATCCCGGTTCTCTGGAATTCCGCAGCGGAGCGTTTGGTCATGGAGAACGGCGAGGTGCTCGGTGTGCGCGGCGTCCGGAACGGGGAGCCGTTCGCGGTTTGGGCCGCGCGGGGGGTGGTTCTGACCTGCGGCGGATTTGAGCACAGCGAGTTCATGAAGCGGAACTATCTGCGTCCGCTGCCGATTGAGTTTTACGGCAATCCGGGCAACACGGGGGAAGGCGTCAACATGGCGCTGGAAGCCGGCGCCGCCCTATGGCACATGAACTGTATATCCTATCGGGTGACCATGAAATTCCCGGAGCATCCCATCGCTTTTGGCACGCAGCATCATTCCCAGATGAGTATTTTTGTGGATCAGAGGGGTAACCGTTTCAGCAACGAGCGGTTTAAGCCCCATGCTTTCGGCTATGAACTGGCGGGTTATGACTGCTTCGCCCAGTGCTATCCCCGTGTTCCCTGTTTCTGGATTTTTGACGAGAAGCGGCGGAAGCTGGGTCCCCTGGCCAGCAGGCATGGCGCCTGTAATCCGCCGAAGGGCGTCAAAGGCGCGATTCATTATATCTGGAGCGAGGACAATCAGGCCGAGATTGACAGGGGCTGGGTTCTGAAGGCCGGCACATTGGAGGAACTGGGCGCCATGCTTGCCGCGGACCCGGATACGCACGGACTGATGGATGTGGACAATCTTGTGGCGGCGGTGGCGCGTTATAACGGTTTCTGCAGGGATGGGGAAGACCGCGATTTTCACCGTGTGAAGCGCGGATTGGAGCCGCTGACGGATCCGCCTTACTATGCGGTCAAGCTATGGCCGGGCGGGCCGAACACACAGGGCGGGCCGATGCGGAACATCCGCTGCCAGGTCGTGCGCCCGGATGGGTCGCCTATACCGCGGCTTTACGCTTGCGGCGAGCTGGGTTCTTTCTTCGGCATGCTCTACAATGGCGGCGGCAACCTCGCGGAATGCCTCGCTATGGGCCGGGTCGCCGGAGAGAACGCGGCGCGGGAAAGCAATGGGGAGTGAAGGACAAGATGGGAAAGACGATTGCGGAAAAAATCATGTCCAGGGCTTCCGGGAAAGATGTCAGTGCCGGGGATCTGGTGACGGCCAAGGTAGACCTGCATTACAATCTGGAAACCGGGATCGCCGATATTCATAAGAGACTGATCCAGGCCGGTCTGCCGGACGGCTTGCCCGCGGTCGCGGATCCGGACAGGCTTGCCGTCATGATCGGCGATCATGAGGGTTGTCATGGGAAGCCCAAAGACGCGGCGGCCTACAAACTGTCCCGGGAACTGGCGGAGAGATATGGGATCAGGAAGGTTTACGATATCAATACCGGCGTGGCGCACGCGGCTGTGACCGAAGAAGGGCTGGTCAGGCCGGGTATGCTCGTTTGCGCGAAGGATTCGCATACGACGACCTGCGGGGGCGTCAACGCTTTGGGCATTCCGGTCAGCGAGGTGGAGACCGCTTGGATTTACGCGACTGGCGAGCTGTGGTTCCGGGCGCCGGAAAGCGTTAAGATCATCTGCGGCGGAACGCTGCAAGCGGGGGTTGTGTCGAAAGATATATTCCTGGCCGTTATCGGCAAATACACGCCGTCTATGGCGCAATATAAGTCTGTGGAATGGGGGGGAGAGATCATTGACCGGATGGGAATGGACGGCCGGCTGACGCTCTCCTGCCAAGCCATTGAACTGGGCGCGAAGTGCTCACCCTTTGAACCCGATCAGACCTGCTTGGAATATGTCGCCGGGACGCCCCGCGGGAATGAGCCGTACCAGCCTGCGCCGGCCGACAGGGACGCGGTCTATGAAAGGGTTTATGAGGAGGATTTTTCGGATCTGGAACCGCAGGTCGCGCTTCCTCATGGCTTCGGCACAGTCAAACCGGTGTCCGAGGCCGCAGGGGTGGATATCCATCAGTGTAATCTCGGATCCTGCGCCAACGGACGGTTTGACGATCTGGAAATATTCGCCGAAATTGTAAAAGGCCGCAGGGTCAAAGCCCGAACCATTTTCTCCCCGGCCACATGGAAGATCTATACGCGGGCGGCTAAGAGCGGAATTTTGGCAACGCTCGCTGAGGCTGGCGTCATGATTCAGGCGCCGAGCTGTCTGGATTGCGGCGGGCGCGGTTCCTGTATCGCGGACGGAGAAGTGGCAATGGGCGCCACGACCCGTAACTTCCTGGGACGGTTCGGCGCGCCGAAGTCGGATGTCTATCTCGCGTCTCCCGCTACGCTCGCCGCTTCGGCTGTGATGGGAAAAATCGCCGATCCGAGAGATTTTATTTGAGAGAAGAGGAGAGATGCGATATGTCCTTATCCGCCGTGATCAAAGGAAAGGTATGGAAATTTGGCGATCATGTGAGCACCACCGATATTACGCCGGGCGAGATGTTTATGAGTACTGATTTTAAAGCGGAAGAGATCGTTTTCGCCGCTTTGAGGCCGGACTGGAAAGATCAAGTCCGGCCCGGCGATTGTATTGTGGCGGGAAAGAATTTTGGCTTCGGCTCACATCGCGCCATGGCCAACGAGGTGATGAAGGATCTGGGGATAGGCTGCGTCGCCGCGGATTCCATCGCCCGAATCTATTACCGCAACGCCATTGCGATGGGCTTCCCCGCTCTGGCGTGTCCGGGAGTGAGCGATTTGTTCAGCGAAGGGGACGACATGGAACTGGATGTCCGGAGCGGGGAAATTCGGAATCTGACCACCGG
>JAISDM010000160.1 GCA_031264885.1 Peptococcaceae bacterium
ACGGTGGCGGCGGAATTTAAGGTGTATGACGCGGAGACGGGAACCATGGAAGTGCAGGCGGTGGCGCAAAACTTCACCACGCGGCTGACCGGGAACCGGTCTCCATCAGGGCAGCCAGGCCAGTCCGGGACACAACCAGGCCAATCCGGGGAGACGCCGGCACAGCCGAGTCAAGAGGCGACTCAACCGACACAGGAGGCGGCACAGCCGAGTCAAGAGGCGGCTCAACCGACACAGGAGGCGGCACAGCCGACCCAACCGGCGGCGGAACCGACGCAGCCGGCAGCACAACCAACCCAACCGCCGGCAGAACCGACTCAGTCGGCAGCACAACCAACACAACCGCCGGCGGAACCGACTCAATCGGCAGCACAACCGACGCAGCCGGCAGCCCAGCCGACGCAATCGGCAACCCAACCGACGCAGCCGGCAACACAGCCGACCCAGCCGCCGACTCAACCGACCCAGTCACAGGATCAGTCAGCGGGTCAACCACCTACTCAACCTTCAAACATTTCATCCAATCAGTCCTCGGATCCGCCGCCGTCTCAGCCGGGAACCTCCGCCGCCGTTCAGACGCCGGGACTGCCCGGTTTCTCCGGAAGCGAGGGAGACGCCGCGTATGACGTATATGCTCTTGGGAACGGCGAGTCCGGGAATCAGGCGCCGCCGAATCAAGCGGCGCTGGATCCGACGACATCTCTGGCGCCGCCGGCGAATCCAGCCGTGAACCCGGCGCCCGGTCAGACCGTATTGGCGGAAGCCGCGCCTGATCTAAATCTGCCTGACGGGGATGAAGCGGATGGAACGCCGGATCCCGCGGCGGTTTCATTGCCCGGAGAGGCGCCGAAAGCGGAAATGGCCGCCGCCGGATACTCGCTCAATTACGACGGAACCGGACCTTTGGAAGTGCGTGTTGATATTCCTCTGGAGGAATTCCGGGAATTATACATGGACGGCGAACTTTGGATTAGGGAGACGGATTATACCGCGCGTTCCGGCAGCACCATTTTGACCGTGTCTCAGGCGCGTATGGAGCGGCTTGAGGCGGGCGGACACCGCTTGAGCGCGGTTTTTGCCAGTCAGACGGTGGACTTTGAATTGACCTTGAGCGGCAGACCGGTTCTTGACGCCGGTTCGGTCAAAACCGGGAGCGTGATCCCAATGGCGGCCGGCGCCGGAGCGGTTCTGGCCGCGGCGCTGGTAATGATTCGGCAAGCCGCCGCAAAACGCCGCCGTTTGCGTCGGATCCTTTGACAAACGCTTCAAAATTGGATAACTTGACTTTAACAGCTAAAAACGAGAAAAAGCCCGAAAAGCGTTGCAAATGCAAAGTTTTTCGGGCTTTCGTTAGAACAAATCCGAGTGGGAGCCGGCGCGGGACGCGATGAGAATTAGGTTTCCTTTATCAACCGCATAAATTAAAAGCCAATCCGGCAGAATGTGACACTCACGGAATCCGGCGTAATCGCCCACAAGCGCGTGGTCTTTGTGCTTGGGGGCAAGCGGTTTTTCTTCCGCGAGTGTTTGGAGTATATCATCCAATAAATTCATTGGAAGCCCGCGCTTTATCGCGCGTTTTCTGTCTTTCCGATATTGCGAGGTGGGTTGAAGATTAAGCATTATCCACCCCTTTAATCATCCGCGTCAATATCAGCGTTCATCTCCGCGACGCTTGCGTATACCTTCGCATGGACTTTCCCGGCCATCATGTCCCGCGCCTCCTGCATTGCGGCTTCCGTTTCCGCGTTGTAGCGCGGCCGGCGCAATTCAAAAGGCAACCCGCCCACAAGCAGGGATTGACGCAAAAACATCGTTACCGCATCCGTGACCGTTATGCCAAACGTGGAGTAAAGCTGTTCCGCGCCCGCTTTTGTTTCCGGGTCAAGGCGGATATGCAAATCTGCGCTTCTCGCCATAAAAAATCACCTCTCGCCAATAGCATACCCTAATGCGAACATAAATGCAACATGAACTTATTTTGACTTCGGGCCAACTGCCCCGGGTGGCCCGAAGTATAACTGAAAATGCATGAACAAAACGATTTGAGCAGAATCAAGACGAAAATGGCTTTCAATCTCACAAAAAGGCAGCTCGTCTGCTTCGGGACGGCAGCGGCCATTGGGATACCGGCGTATCTTTTTACCTGCGGCGCTGGATCCGGCGGTCTCTCTGGCGCTGCCGGCGAATTCAGCCGTTGGAGGAATTCCGGGAATTATACATGGACGGCGAACTTTGGATTAGAGAGACGGATTATACCGCGCGTTCTGGCTGCGGCGCTGGTAATGATTCGGCAAGTCGCCGCAAAACGCCGCCGTTTGCGTCGGATCCTTTGACAAACGCTTCAAAATTGGCATTGAGCAGGCTAAGCTACGAATCGCAGCTCATCAAAAAATCGCTTGACGCCGCTGAATGTTCAGCCTATAATATGAATATGCTGAATGTGAGGTGGATGGAATGATTGAAACCGAGAAGCTGGAGTTCAAAAGCATCGTATCCGATGATATTTATAAGGGTGTCGTCGCTTTTGCCAATGACGGCGGCGGGACGATACTGATCGGAGTGAATAAACAAGGCGAGACTGTGCCGCTCGGCGACATTGACAGTGAATATGCCCGTCTTACCAATGGAATACGCGACGCCATCGCGCCGGATGTGACGATGTTCGTAAAGTATACGCTGGAAGAAGGCGGTATAATCCGCGTGGAAATATCCGAAGGTACTTATAAGCCGTACTATCTCGTATCCAAAGGTTTGAAACCGTCGGGCGTATATATTCGTCAGGGGGCGACGCCCGTTCCTGTCTCTCAGGAGCAAATCCGGCAGATGATAAAGAACGCCGACGGCGACTTGTTTGAGGAAACGCGTTCGCTGGAACAGAGTCTGACATTCGATTCCTGCGGAAAAGTGTTCGCGGAAAACAATACGGCGTTCGGAGAAGATAAGTATAATGTCCTCGGTATTCGGAGCGCGGCTCAGAACCAGTACACGAATCTTGCCCTGCTCCTGTCCGACCAGTGTACTCACACCATAAAGGTCGCTGTGTTTGCCGACGGGCAGAATACCGTATTCCGCGACCGCAAGGAATTCGCCGGATCTGTGCTGAAGCAAACGGAGGAAACATTTGATTATCTCCAGCTCTGTAATCAGAACCGTTCCGTCATTGACGGCCTTGTGCGCCGCGACTTCTGGGATTATCCCAAGGACGCCCTGCGCGAGGCTTTGGTGAACGCGATCATTCATCGGGATTACAGTTACAGCGGAAGCATTATTATAAACGTCAATGATAAGCGCATAGAGTTCACGTCTATCGGCGGACTGCCGCCCGGACTTCTGCCGCAAGACATTATGAACGGCATATCCCAGCCGCGCAACCGCCTCCTTGTCGAGATATTCCACAGGCTTAACTTGATCGAAGCCTACGGTACGGGTATTCGACGCATATTCGCGCAGTACGGCGAATGTGAGCAAAAACCGGAAATAGTTGTTACGCCCAATTCGTTCAAGCTGGTATTGCCAAATATGAACACGGCCGGCGACGGATATAGATACGAGCTAAACGGGCAGGCGAAAGCCATTTTGGATTTTCTCGATCAACACGGCGAGGCCGCCGAGGAAGACTTGCAGGAACTGCTTAACGTCAAGCGTACCCGCGCGTACACGCTTGCGAAACAAATGGCCGACGCCGGGCTGATCAAAATAATCGGACGCGGCGTGAATAAGAAGTATGTATCGGACAACAAATCACGATTTGTAAAATCTTGATTTGATGAAATGAGGTGTATCCAGTGTTTATCGGGCGCGAACAGGAGCTGCGGTTCTTTGAGGATAAATACAACGCGGGCGGCGGGCAGCTGCTTGTGCTTTACGGGCGGCGCAGGGTCGGCAAGACCGAGCTGCTCCGCAGGTTTTGCGAGGGCAAGCCTCATGTCTTTTATGCCTGCCGCGAGACGACGGACACGGAGCAAATCCGGGCGTTCTCTGAGCGCGTTTTGTCGTCCGGCCATCCGGCGGCCAAGTATATCAGCGTGTTCCCCGACTGGGCGGCCGCGCTTGGCTCTGTCGCCGAATTGCCGTCAAACGGCGAAAAAAAACTGCTGGTCATCGACGAATTCCCCTATATGTGCAAGGGCAATCCGTCCATACCGTCGCTTCTGCAAAATCTGTGGGATGAAACACTCAAGGATCAAAATGTGATGCTAGTCCTGTGCGGCAGCGCGATGAGCTTCATCGAGAAGGAACTGCTGTCGGAGAAGAGGCCGCTCTACGGCCGCGCCACCGGGATTTATAAAATGAACGAGATGCCGTTCTATGACGCGGTCCAATTCTTTCCCTCTTACTCCGATGAGGATAAGATTCTGGCATATTCCGTGCTGGGCGGCGTCCCGCATTATCTGCGCCAGTTTGACGCGAAACTGCCGCTGGATGAAAATATCGTCAAGAACATATTGACCAATGGCTGCGCGCTGTACAGCGAGGTGGAGTTCCTCATACGGCAAGAGCTGCGCGAGGCGGCCCTTTACAACACCATCATTGAAGCGATTGCTTTGGGGAATACCCAGCTAAATGATATTTACACCAAAACGCGGATTGACAAATCCAAGATCAGCGTTTACCTGAAAAATCTGATGGCGCTTGAGATCATTCAGCGCGAGTTTCCTGTGCTGTCCGGCGATAAAGAAAAGGCGTCGTCCTCACGGGGCCTGTACAGGATTACAGACAACTTTTTCCGTTTTTGGTTTGGGTTTGTCTTCACGAGTCTGTCGGATTTGGAGGACGGCGACGCCGAGGGCGTGTACAGGCATTTTGTGTCCCCGCGGCTAAACGAGTTTGCCGCGCCTGTGTTTGAGCACATCTGCCGTGAGTTCACCGCCAAACAAAACCGCGAGGGCAGGCTGCCTTTCCGCGCCGCGAAGGTCGGGCGGTGGTGGGGCAAGTCGGTCCGGACCGAAGCGGCGGCGGGGAAGCCCAGGCCGCTTTCTTACGAGACCGAAATTGACGTAATGGCGGCGGACAGGGGCGCGAAGAATATTTTGATCGGCGAATGTAAATTCCGCAGCTCGCTGGTTACGCGGGGAGACTTGGATAAGCTGGCTGAAAAATACGCGCCGGCTAAAACAAAGATAAGTTACAGCCTGTTTTCCAAATCGGGGTTTTCGCAAGACTTGCTGGACGAAGCGAGACGGAATCAAAACCTTTCGCTTTACAGCTTGACTGATATTTTGGGAGGAGGGGCTTATGCCGGACGTGAAGAAAAGGTATCGGCTGATCGCCTGTGAGGTCATGTTCCGCGAGATCTGTCTGTGCGCCGCTCAATGCCGCGATATTATAGACATTTCTTTTATGGAGCAGGGCTATCACGCCATCGGCGATGAAAAAATGCGTAAAAAATTGCAGGCGGAGATCGACCGTATTCACGCGGAGGATTATGACGCGATCCTTCTGTGTTACGGTCTTTGCAGCAATGGGACTCAGGGCTTGCGCGCCGGGGTTCCCATTGTGATCCCGCGGGCGCACGACTGTATAACGCTTCTGATGGGTTCAAAGGAAGCGTACAGGGAGTATTTTTTTGCCAATCCCGGAACGTTCTTTTTGTCTTCCGGATGGCTTGAGCGGGACGCGCGGGGATATGAGGAGGGTTTTGCCCAGCAATCCGTCCACGGCAAGGATTTGAGCTATTATACCGCGCTTTATGATGAGGAGACCGCGAAGTATCTTATGGAAACCCTGGGCGATCCTACGGCCAATTATAAGAAGATCGCTTTTATCCACACCGGAACCGGCGCAGGCTCCGAGGACAGAGAATCGGCCCGCGGGATGGCCGCGGAGAAAGACTGGGCGTTTGAGGAAATCACGGGGAACACGTCGCTGATCGCGGGACTGCTGAGCGGGAATTGGGACGCGGAGAAATACCTCGTGGTGAACCCCGGCGACACGATTGCCCCGTCCTATGACGACGGGGTGGTCGCGGCGGAAAAAGTTACGAGGGATTAGAGGAGGATTATATATGTTTACCCACAAACAAACGGTATCGCTGATATTAGGCGTGGTCACGCTGTGTTCCTCTTTGTTCGTGTGGACGGGAGACACGTCATATGCCGCGCCGGCGGAAAACGGCGCCGGAGGAGCCGTTTTCTTCGTTGCGCCGGACGGCGGCGACGCGGATTCGGGGAGCGAATCCGCGCCTTTGGCAAGCCTGGCCGGGGCGCGGGACAAAATCCGCGCGCTCAAAGAATCCTCCGGCCTGCCGGACGGCGGCGTGACGGTGTATGTCCGCGGCGGAACCTATCCCGTCACGGAGACGGTTTTTTTTGACGAAGGGGACTCAGGGACAGAAGGATCCCCCATCCGCTACGCTGCCTATCCAGGCGAGACCCCGGTCTTTAACGGCGGGAGCTACATAGACGGTTCGGATTTTGCCAGGATTGCCGACAAGGCGGCATTGGCCCGCCTCAGCCCCAAGGCGCGGGATAAGGTGCTGTGCTATAACCTGTT
>JAISDM010000161.1 GCA_031264885.1 Peptococcaceae bacterium
CGTGGGAATCTATTCGCGGGGGAATCGACCGTAGTTTCGTAATACATCTTGACAAACCCTCGTAACTCGGATATAATGATCACGAAGGAAAGGAAGGAAGTTAGGTATGCTCGTGGAAAGAATGTTCGTTCATACAAGGGTTTTTGACAGGAAATGGGCCGATATCGGATATGATGACGATGACCTGTTGGAACTACAGAAAGCCATTTGCGAAAACCCGCAACGGCCACCTGTAATTCCGGGCACAGGCGGAGTGCGAAAAATACGTATTGCGCTTGAAGGTCACGGAAAGAGCGGCGGTGTACGAGTGCTGTATGTGGACTTCGTTGTGAAGGGCGTTGCAGGTTTGCTTTATGCCTATCCAAAAAACGAAAAAGAGAGCATCACTGCGGAGGAGAAGAAAATCCTAAAGACAATGGTGGAACAAATCAATGAGAATTGGAGGGAAAAATAATGAGCAAAATGGGCCAAGAACTTATAGAGTCGATGCAGGAATTGGTTGACTATTCCGATGGGAAAATGAAATTGCGGACTTCGCGTATGAATGTTTACCCGGTTCGAGACACGATAACCCCTGATGAGATTAAGGACACGCGAAAAAGTCTCGGGATGACGCAAGGCACGTTTGCGGTTGTGATTGGGGTGTCCAAGAAGACAGTTGAATCATGGGAAACCGGCAGATATACTCCGGATGGCGCGGCGAGGAGACTTATAACGATCTTACAGACAGATCACAGCTTCCCGGAGCGTTATGGAATTGTCAGCAGAGATTAGTCATAGAGATGTTCTACCATGCGGACAGCGATGGCAAGGGCCTGTTCGCGGGTGGCCTGGGCGTAGCCCTGCGCCTTCTGGGCGTCGGTGACGGCCTTCGGGCTGAACATGTTATTGCCCGTCCCGCCGATGATACTGTTCGCCGCCATAAAGTATACGCTGTCCTTTGCCCAATCGGAGATGTCCTTGTCGTCGGCGAACGCGGCGGGTTTCGTATAATTCAGAGGATAGCCGCCTATGATAATTTCCGGACGGTCCCGGGCGGCAGAATGCCGCCCCTACGGCATCGAAAGGTTATCATTCCGGCATACGTGATCCGTACCTGTAGGGGACGGCGTCCTCGACGTCCCGTATGTTTCCATTCGGCGCCGCCGTATGATGTCAATTTGCAATGCGGGGCGTCGATGATCCGAACGGCATCATTATTACCAATATCGGAATATTGTGTTTGCCCGCGCCGCAAGTCTCGCACCACTCTCCCGCGAAAGTCTGCTGCCCGCACGTCGGGCAAACCACATAGAGCGAGCGCCCGCAGCGGTCGCAAACCGCCTGACCTTTCTGAATATCCCGCATACAGAACGGGCAGTGATACCCGAACGGGCTGCGGCTGTGGCATTTGGGGCAAAGCCGCGCGTCACGCTCGATGAATTCGCCGCAATGCAGACAGGGCTGCTTGTATGTCGCCATGGGGTTCGCTCCTTTCATAGTGGTTAGTGGCTAGCGCGGCCATTTATAACCGCCCACTCTCCACTTCCCACTAATCACTACCCCCCACCGGCGCCCCGCACTCGCCGCAGAAGCGCGTTCCCGCCGCAAGCGACCCACCGCAGGCCGGGCAGTGCCTGGGCCCTGCCGCCGCCAGCGGCGTCCCGCATTCCTGGCAGAATTTGACGCCGTCGGGGTTCTTGTGGCCGCAGGATGGGCAGCGCCCTTTCGCGTCCTCGGCGGCTTTGGCGGATTCGGCCTGTTCCTGCGCCGTTTTCGCCTCATTCAGCGCGCTTTGCGCCGCCGCTATGTTCTCACGGATGAGCTTCAGCTTCGCGTCCTGCGGCCACTCGCCGGGATTGCGCTCATACGCCTGCTGCCCGATCTCCAGCAGGATTTCGCTCTCCTGCTTTCGCAAATCGGAAAGCTCCGACTGCGCCGCCAAGAGTTTCCCCTCCGGCGTATCCTTCGGCACGACGCTCTTGGCGATGCCGCCCAAAATACCGCCGAAGCCGCCGAGCGTGTAGAAGATGACGACATAGCCCATGCCGTCGCCCGCGCCGTAGAGAAAAGACCCGGCGTTCAGCAGGAAAGCGCTGTCTGAGAGCAATCCGGCGAGGCCGAGTACCGTCAGGGCGAGGAACAGATTCCAGATGTGCAGGGCGCTCCGGTTGAACCAAAGCTGTACGGCGAAGACGACCGCGATGGCGGCAAAACCGCCCATGCCATAAACCGCGCTCCCCACGCGCCCTTCGTCGTATTCGATGTAGAGCGTCATGAGCATGATGATGTAGTAGACCATATCCAGAGCGGCCAAGGCGGCGAACAGGCGCTCGCAGTTGTTGCAGGCGAAGCAGAACAGCCGGAAGCCGCAGGCCACACACACGCCGTTGGCGGCGTGAAAGGCCAGATAGACCCATAACCGCGCCGCGCCCGCGTCCATAAGCATCTGAAATGGCAGCAGCGCCGCCGAGAGAACGGCGGCCGCGCGCGGGAGCGCGTCCAATAGGCCATCGCGATAAACACGGCGCGGCGGTCAGCGGGCCGCGAATCAGCCCTGGCTTCCAACTCGCCTTCTTTATACCGGCTCAGCGCAAACACCAGGCCAATCATGAACAGCGTGGGCAAAATGTGTGTCATCACCATGCCGCCCAGCGCAAGCTCGAAGGCATACGCGAGAACATAATGGATTTTCGCCGGCCGGAAGCTGCGGAAACTCAAATTCTCGCGGTCGCTCCACAGCCGTGAAAACGACGCGCCTATATCGCCGAAAATCCTCATGGAGCCTCCTAACGCTGCCCTACCCGGCCGGGATGCACGGGGCTGCCGCCGGGGGCGTCCAGGATAGGCCCGTTGATAACCGGCGGCGCGTCCGAAACGATGTCTCCGCCGGTATAAACAGCGGTTCCGCCGGCTGTGTTGTCGATGGCGGGCGCTCCTAAGCCGAACACACCGCCCGAGGACATACGGAATGTTCCGCCGGCGCCTATAGTCACGGCGGGAGACGCCCCGGTCCCGTTTATTTCGCAGCCGTCCAGACGCAGCAGTCCGCCGTTAACGACAGCCATGCCGCCGGTATACCCCGAGCCGGGAAGGATCGCGGTCTCCTGGCCCAGATTGGCCGTGCCGCCGTTTATGACCAGGAAACCGTTGATCGATCCGCCTGATCCGCCGGTGAGGTTAAACGTTCCGCCGTTGACGACGACCGCGGGGCCGCTGTAGGAATATGTATCAGGGGAATATGTATCGGACGCCAGCCGCGAAGCCAGAGTCACCGCGCCGCCGTTGACGGTCAGCGGGCCGGACAGTGATACGCTGCCATTTGGGTTGACCGTCTCGATGCGGACGGTTCCATCGACATTGGTGAGGCTGTTCGCGGACACCTCCCCGCCCAGATTCATCACGCCGCCGTCGTTGACCAGGTCAAGCCCCGCGCCAATGACGCCCACATTCTCGAATGTGGCGCCGGATACACTCCGCAGCGCGCCGCCGCCCCATATGGAGCCTTGATTGACGAGGGCGCCCCCGGTTGCCCCCGGCGCCGCTTTGGGAACGGTCAGCGTTTCTCCCTGGAGAATCCGCGCGTCGGCGCCGGACGGGATCACCACCGCGTCATACTGGCGGAAATAATTCGTGACCTGCGCGGCGGTATAACTGCCCTCCGGAAGCGTATACGTACCGCCGATCCACGGAACCGCCGGCGCAGGCGTTGGAGTCGGCGCCGAATCTGCCGGCGTCGGGGCGGCCCCCGGCTCCGTGGGCGTCCCCGACCGCATACCCCCTTCGCCGCTCTCGCCGGCCGGATCCGCCGAACCCTCGAAGAGCAGGACGACGTTTTTATTGTTATTCAGAGCCTCCAAGGCCGCGTTAAGCAGCGCCTGCGCTTCCTCCGCCGCCAGATTGCCGGCGGCGAGTTTGTTGCTGACCTCACCGACGATGAGCGGGACGGACAAACCGGTCTCACCGGCGATTTTATCTCTCAACGCGGGATCCTTTTCGATTTCCGCCGCCACATAACCGGGGATATCCCTTTCCGCGAACATATGTTTGTCGATTTCGACGGCTTCCCCGAGCCGGCGCGCTTCCGGCCCTTCTGGCCTTTCCGACCCTTCCGACCCTTCGCGCACAGAAGAAACGGCGCATTCCCCGGCGTAAACGGTTTGGGATTTTGTCTCGCCCGTCAGCGGGTCATAGCAGACGACCGTCACATGCCCCGATAATACGTATACCTCCGCACTCCCCGCACTGAGGACGCGGATCCAGCCGGCGGTGCCCCGTATCCCTATGATCATCGTCGAGGTACGGATATTCAGGCTTTCATCCGCCGCCAGCGGCGCGGTTACATTAAAAAACAGACTCCCTTTTTCTACATGGATCCCCAGCTTTTTGCCCGATTCCCGTACCTCCGCCCTGCTGCCAGCGTCCAGCTTGGCGGCCTTCGCGGCGTCCAGGCTGATATAGGCGTAGCTCTTCAACGCGGTCGCCAGCTCATAGCCGTTGAACAGCTTCATGCTGTCGAGGATGCTCAGGTTCTTTCCGCTTTTATTCTGGAGAGTCACCGTGCCCTCTGTTTTTTCGAGCCTCAGCGTAACCGCCGCCGCCGTCTCCGCGCCCGCCGCTGTGGAATAGGCGATGAACGCCAGTGAGACGCAAAGCAGCCCGGCCAGCAGCAGCTGTTTCATTTGTTTCATCATAGCCTGCCCCCCGCTCTCGTAATTTCGCTGTAAGCCAAGTATAGCACACTCCGTGAAAACTGGAAAACAATTTTCTTTACTTAACGGAGCCGAGACAAAAACGTCTTTTGAAATTATAAGGTTTCATGATAAAATAAATATAGACAGCAGGCAATGGATACGAAACAGTTTACGCAAGAATGCTAAAGAGGAGGAACCCTGCAATGTATCTGTCGATAAATGACATTCACAAAAAATATGACGGACAGTGGATCTTTGCGATTAATTGTGACGAAAGCGAATTGGGAGAAACCCTTGGCGGGGAGGTCGTACTTCACAGCGAACGCAGAGATAAAGTTATTCGGGAAATGGAGTATTACATGGATGATACAAGCCGCAGCATTATTTTCTATGCGGGAAAACTTCCCGAAGGAGTCAGTGTCGTATTGTCCGCGTTAAAAAACGAGCTCGGCACAGTGGGCGCGGCGTACTTCCTGCGGCAATTTTCCGCGGGACAGGGCGATTATACCCGCGAACGCGAAAAACTACTTGAAGGAATTACGTTTGATAATATAGTGAATAATGTCCGCGAGCTTGACCGCGAAGCGGCAGATGGAACTCCGACGCCTTAGCCTTCATTTCCCATAAACATATACTTGCGCAAAAAATGCCAATCATTACAAACAGCCCCGCGGAAGCGATTGCCCGCGGGGCTGTTTGCTCAACGGTTGGTCAATCCGCGTTATTCCTTCCCCACCGCCGCGATAAACCTGTGCAGCATACGGCGGCCTCGGCGCAGGTGGCCGCGCCCCGCGGGTCAAAGAGATTACCGGGCTTGCCGCCGATGACGCCGCTCTCGCAGAGCGCGTTCACCGCTCCGCTTGCGTAGGCCGGGATGGCGACATTGCCCATTCTGTCAATCGCCGTGCCCTCCGGCGCTCTGATTATAAAACCACTGCCGGTTTTGACCGTTTCGCCGCCGGTCAGTGTCACAAG
>JAISDM010000169.1 GCA_031264885.1 Peptococcaceae bacterium
CTTGTGACACAAATCCTTACACACAGTGGCACGCGCAGAAATGACCGTTTCCCACATCCCTGAGCGCCGGAGTCGCCTCCGAACATTCCTTCTTCGCCATGAAGCAGCGGGGATGGAACGAGCAGCCGGCCGGCGGGTTCAGCGGCGTCGGCACATCCCCCGTAAGGATGATCCGCGCCCGCGTCTTCTCCACGACAGGATCCGGCACCGGCTGCGCCGAAAGCAGCGCCTTGGAATAGGGATGCAGCGTATTGGAATACAACTCCTCCGCGCCGGACAGCTCCACGACCTTGCCCAGGTACATCACGGCGACCCGGTGGCTGATATACTGCACCGCAAGCAGGTCGTGGGAGATAAACAGATAGCTCAGCTTATTGTTCTCCTCCTGCAGGCGCTGGAGCAAATTGAGTATCTGCGCCTGCATGGATACATCCAGCGCGGATATGGGCTCGTCGCAGATAATCAGCGACGGATCCCCCGCCAGCGCCCTGGCCACCGACAGCCTCTGCCGCTGGCCGCCAGAGAATTCGTGGGGGAACCGGTCGGTCATATCGGAGCTCAGCCCGGACATCACAAACAGTTCCTTCACACGCTCGTCATAGGCGTGTTTATTGTCCACAAGCTTATGGATCAGCAGCGGCTCGCCCACGATGGAGCCGGCGTTTTTCCGGGGATCCAGCGAGCTGTACGGATCCTGAAATACGATGGACATCCGGCGCCTGAACCGCTTGAGCTCCGATTCCTTCACATCGGACATTTTCTCGCCCTCGAAGGCGACATAACCGTCCGTCGGCTTATAAATCCGCAGAATACTCCGGCCCACAGTCGTCTTGCCGCATCCGCTCTCCCCCACAAGCCCCAGGGTCTCCCCCGGCTTAATAGAGATGGTCACATCGTCAAGCGCTTTCACATCGCCGATCTTTCTCTTGAGAAGGCCGCGCCTGACCGGAAAATACATCTTCAGACCGACGACGTCTACCAAGTTCTTCCTTCCAGCTGTTTCAGTCATTCCTGCCCTCCCAGCAACACGCTGCACGTCGTATAGTGTGTGCCTTCCACACATGTCATCTCACTGCAAGACTGCTCGAAGCAGCTCTTCTGACGGTACCTGCACCGCGCCAGAAACGGGCAGGTGTCGGGCCTGTTCACCAGCGACGGCGGCATGCCTTTGATCGGAACCAGTTTCTCCCCCAATTTAGGCACACATTTCAGCAGACCCTCCGTATACGGATGCATTGGATTCGCCCAGATCTCGTCCACCGTTCCCGATTCCACAATGCGTCCCGCGTACATGACATTGATCCGGTGAACATACCTCGCTACAATACCGAGATTATGCGTCACCATCACCAGCGCCGTTTTATACTTGTTCACCATGTCGTAAAGCAGCTCCAGCAGCTGAGCCTGAATGGTGGCGTCCAGCGCCGTCGTCGCCTCGTCCGCTATGATCAGCTTCGGATTGCACAGCATCGCCATGGCCACCATGACGCGCTGCCGCATCCCCCCCGACAGCTGATGCGGGTAGTCGTCCACACGCTTCCCGGGATCCGGAATCCCCACCTGGCTGAGCATATCTATGCTTTGTTCCCGGGCGGTTTTGGGCTCTGTCCCCAGATGCTCGATCAAAACCTCCGTCATCTGGCGGTTGACTGTCAGCGCCGGATTGAGCGAGGTCATCGGCTCCTGGAATATCATGGATATATCCCGCCCCCGGATGGCGCACATCTCCCGGCTCTCCCGCTTATACTTCAGAAGATTGGTCCCGTTGAAATCCACGGTCCCCGCCATGATTTTGCCCGGAGGATTGGGTACCAGCTGCATCACCGACAGCTGGCTGACCGACTTGCCGCATCCGCTCTCCCCCACAAGGCCGACGATTTCACTCTCATCCACCGTGTACGAAACATCATTGACGGCGCGGACTGTCCCCCGCTCCGTCCTGAATTCCGTCGTCAGTCCGGTTACTGTTAATAATCTTCCCATTCGTTGCACCCTGTCCTTTAGAACTTGTTATTCGCTCAGTGTTCCGCGCAGCCTCGGATCCAGCGCGTCGCGCAGCCCGTCTCCCACCATGTTAAACGAAAATACCAGCAGCATGATCGCGAAGCCCGGGGCTATGGACAACAGCGGATTCGTCATCAGATACTTGTAGCCGTCATAGCACATGGCGCCCCAGGCGGCTATGGGCGGCGTAATGCCGATGCCCAGGAAGCTCATGCCCGCCTCGGCCATGATGGACGTCCCCATCATCATGGTCATCATGACGATGATCGGCGACATACAGTTCGGCAGAATATGCTGGAAAATGATGCGCCCCCAGCTGGCGCCCATGGCTTTTTCCGCCATAATATAGTCGTTCTGCTTGACAGAAAGCACCTGCCCGTTCACCATCCGGATATATCCCGGGAACATACTCACCGCCACCGCGATGACCACGGCCGGTATCCCATTCTTTAAGGCGCCTACGATCAGCAGCGACAGCACAAGGCTCGGTATGGCCATGATGGCGTCCGTGGCCCGCATCAGCAAGGTTTGCAGAATCCCCTCGGAGAATCCGGCGATGAGCCCGATGACCGTACCCACGGACGCGCCGACAATCACCGAGAAGAAGCCCACCAGCAGCGCGACCCTCGTGCCGTGGATGATGCGGCTGAACAGATCCCTTCCCAAAGAGTCCGTCCCGAGAATATGCGCGCCGGTCGGCCCCGCGAGCACATTCTTGAGATCCTGGGCATAGGGGCCGTAGGGAGCGACGACGTCCGCCAGAATCGCCGTCAGTATCATAAGCCCCAGCAGCGCCGCGCCAAAAATAACGATTTTTCTCGCGAAAAACACTCTGATGAATCTCTTGAACTCATTAACCGGCGGCAGCAGCTGGTCTTCCAATACCTCGAATTCATCCTCGGGTATGGGTATAATCCGGGTTTTAGCGCGAATCGCGCCTGCGTTATCCATATCCACCTCACCTTTACATTAATCGTATTGGATTCTGGGATCAATCCAGCCGTAAAGAAGATCGACGATGAGACTGGACAAAACCACAACGATGGTCATGACGACGGCGGAGCCCTGAACGACCGTGTAGTCCCTTCCGAGCATGGCGTCCACCAGGAATTTGCCCAATCCGGGAATGACAAAAACCCTCTCCACGACCACCGAGCCGCCGACGATCATCCGGAGCATCTGCCCCTGCAGGGTTACCACCGGCATCAGGGAGTTCTTGAGAATGTGCTTGAGCAGCACCTTTCTCTCGTTCATGCCCTTTGCCCACGCCGTCCGGATGTAATCCTCCCCCAGCACCTCCAGTACGCTGGACCGCGTCTGGCGGGCGCTTGAGGCGATCGGGCCGAGAGCCGTGACGAAGACCGGAAGAATGCTCTGCCGGATGCTCTGCCCGAGATTGACCCACGGCAAGGTATACCCGTAAATCGGCAGTATCTGCAGCCTCATGCTGAACAGGAATATCAGCAGTATGGCCACCCAGAACTGCGGCGCCGTGATCCCGATATTCGCGGATACCGTCACCAGATTATCCACCCATTTGCCGCGGCGGATCGCGCTGATAATGCCCAGCAGCGGCCCCACCACCAGCCCGATCAGGAACGCGGTCAGACCGATCAGCAGCGTGACCACGGCCCTGTCCTTGATTTGGTCTCCGATATTGTAGTTGTGCGTGATCGAAACCCCGAAATCCCCCCGCGCCATTTGGGAGAACCATTTGACGTACTGAACAGGCACCGGGTCGAGCAGCCCTTTCGATCTCCGCAATTCCTCAACCATCTCAGGCGTCCATTCCTGAGACGCGTTCTGAGCCACCAGCATTTCAATCGGATCTCCCGGCAGCGCCCTGATCAGGAGAAACACAATGATGCTGACGATAAAAACCACAACCAGCGCGTGCAGTACACGCCGTATGACATATGTCGTCATAGCCCCACACTGTATAATGTCTTACGCATTATACGCTCCTTCCCTCACGGTTAATCCACCCAAACGTCCCAGGGTTTGAACATTGTGCCGACGCCCCATTCGCCCCAGCCGGAGTCGTGGACGCGGTTGTTGATGATAAAAGAGTTGTACTGCGTATATATGGGGATGAGAACCATATTGTCAATGAGCATCTGATGCAAAGGCTCAAACATATCCTGCTCGCACTTCAGGGTCTTCCGCGCCGCTTCATAAGGCTCGCGCATCTCCTCGTCCGGACGCCACATGCTGGGATAGAACTGGTAATCCGGATCCACCTGGAGCCTGAACGTACTCGACATGCTCGCCAGCGTCGTAAACGGTCCCGAGAAAAGCCCTTCCCACCCGTTCACGCGCAGCTCCGTAGCGGCGCCAGCCTCAGGGGATTCGATGGAAACCGTAATGCCCACCTCGCCCAGCATGCTCTGGATCGCCACCATCGCGTCCGTATCTACGTTCGGCGTATTGTAGAGGGTGATATTGAAGCCGTCGGCATATCCGGCCGCGGCAAGCAGCTCCCGGGCCTTATCCGGATCGTACTCGAAGAAATTCCTGTCGCCGAAATTCCCGATGTACGGCGCCGGAACGAAGGCCAGCGCGGGCGTCAGCACCCCAAAGCCGCGCGCGTCGGTGATGGACTCGCGGTCGATGGCGTAAGAGATGGCCTGACGGACCTCCAGTTTATTCAGCGGGGACGATGCCTCTCTGCTGGAGGGGTACAGGGATATCTGACCGGAGGGAATCTTGGTGACGGTCACAGGCGCGGTGTTGCCGAGAAGCTGAATTTGCTCCCCCAGGAAAGTATTGAGCACATCCACCCGGTCGCCGTCGTTCGTGGACAGAACCGAAGCGTTCTGGGTCATGGTATCGGTCATCTGCACGAATTCTATCTCATCCAGGTACGGCTTGCCCTCCTGCCAGTAGTTATCATTGCGCTCCCAGATAATCCGCTGTCCGGGCACTTGCTCCTTCATAATAAACGGGCCGGTTCCCACAGGATTGTTCTTCGCTTCATCCACTCCCAGCTTGTCGAAGTTCTCCTTGGACACGAAGCAGAAGGAATGCGACGCGAATATGGGCAGCACAGCGTTTGTAAAGCCGTTCAAAAGCACCGCGATCTCGTAATCCCCGAGGACATCACAGCCTATGACAGCCGGATTCATGATCTTTGTCTCGATCATGAGGTCGATGTTCCATTTGGCGACCTCCGCGTTGAACTCCGATCCGTCCGTGAAATAAACGCCTTCGCGGAGCTTGAAAAGCACCTGGTTCTCCGCGTCCTGGATCTCCCATGACTCAGCCAAAAACGGCTGGATGGTCCCGTCCGTTTCCTCGAGAAGCAGACATTCCGCCCAAGGCGGGAGAAGCGTCGTATTCGCCGCGGGCAGGTACTGAGGAAGCCCGATCGCCTCCGCGGTATCCCCGACGCCGACCCATCTGACCCTGCCGCCGTACTTGGGGCCTTCTTCCGCCGTGGCTTCAGTAGGACCGTTCCCCCCAGCCGGCGCGGTCGTCGCCGTATCGGCGGTGTTCGCGGTCCCGGTATTCGCGCCTCCGCCGCAAGCCGCTAAGCTAAAAAACATCAATAATACCAAAAATAGTCCCAACGCTTTCTTCATCAATTTTTCTCTCCTTTTTTCATCTTTGTGTACATAATCCCTGCCCGATTCACAGCCGTACCCCACAGCACCGCAGCCGCGGCACGCCGGCCTCTCATTCCCTCTCCGCACACCCCCCTTCCGTGATCACACGAGCCGAATCACCGCCCCGCCCCTGCGCCGCGCCCCGTCATTCCTGCGCCGCACCCTGTCATTCCTGCGCCGCACCCTGTCATTCCTGCGCCGCACCCCGTCATTCCGGGCCACACCCGTCATTCCTGCGCCACACCCCGTCATTCCCGCGCCGCACCCTGTCATTCCTGCGCCGCGCCCCGTCATTCCACATCCGTAGGGGCGGCATTCTGCCGCCCGTCTTTGAACGAACGCAAATTTTATCTCATTATTTGGAATCTTTGAATTTTTAGGCTCCCCCGTTTCCCCATCCTCATAAGTGTGCGGAAAGGTATACCCATCCGCACACTTTTTTTTATGCGCCGGAAGTGTGTAAAACCGCAGGTTTTCCGTGGATTTTATGCACTCCCGGTGTATTTTTTTGCATGTGCGGATGGGTATACCCCTCCGCCCGTTTCAAACGCCAAAAAATGGCAAATATGATACAAAATTATAGTAACATCTTTCTTTCCATATTGTCAATCGTCAATCCACGCTTCGCCCGGAAGCCAGATGGTGCCGACGCCCCAGTCGCCGAATCCGGAATCTTTGACCTTATTCTGCACTACATAGGCGTCATAAGCGTCATAGACGGGAATCAGAACCATGTCTTCCATCAGCATGGCCTGAAGCTGCTGGAAGAGTTCCGGCTGAACCGTTTCCGACGTTCTGGCCTCGATGTAGAGATCGCGCATTTCGTCCGCGGGACGCCACATGCTCGGGAAGAACTGATAATCGGGATCCACATGGAGCCTGAATGTACTGGATATGCTGGCCAAGGCGCGGAAAGCGAAGAACAGCATGCCGTCCCAGCCGTTCGACCGCAGCTCTGTGGCCGCGCCCGATTCGGGATACTCCAGCGCCGCGTTGATGCCGATGGCGGCCAGCTGCTCCTGTATGCCCACCACCACGTCGCGGTCGCCGGCCATGCCGTAGATTATGGTGTCAAAGCCGTCGGGGTATCCGGCCTCCGCCAGAAGCCGCCGAGCCTCCTCCGGATCATAATAGAGCTTATATTTCTGCGTGTCGGGATTGTCGAAAGCGCCCGCGTAAGACACGGGAATCAGCTGTTTGGACGTTTCAAAAACGCCGAAACCCCTGGCCGCCACCAGCGCGTCCCGATCGATGGCCAGGGATATCGCCTGGCGAACCCTCACGTCACTCATCGGCGAGTCCGCGTCCACGCTGTTCGGGAAGAGCGCCATGGGCCCCATTCCGATTTTGTTGACGTACACATCGGCGCTGGTCAGAAGCTGTGCAACGGTATCGCCGGCAAAGGTCTGAAGCACGCTGATCTGATCCGCGGCGTTGGGCTGCATGGCCGCGATCTGCGTCATCACATCCGTCATGGTAATATATTCCACAGTGTCGATATACGGCTGGCCCGCCTGCCAATAGCCGTCAAACCGCTCATAAACGATCTTCTGCCCCGGAACCTGCTCCTTGAACTTGAACGGGCCCGTGCCCACAGGGTTATCCATCGCGTACTGCTTGCCGTTTGTCTCATAGTTTTCCTTGGAAACCATGCAGAACTGATGGGAAGCGAAGATGTTCAGAATGGCGTTTGTGTAATTGTCGAGAAGTATCTCCACCTCGTAATCGCCCAACACCTCGGCGCCGATAATCGCGGGATTCATGCTGCCTGACGCGATGCCCATCTCAACATTCCATTTGACGGCCTCAGCGTTGAAATCGGAGCCGTCGTGGAATTTCACATCGTCCCTCAGTGTGAAAATGATCCGTTGGTTCGGCAGATCGATCTCCCAGTCCGTAGCCAGCCACGGGGATATCTCGCCGCCCGAGGATTCAAGCAGCAGACATTCGGCGTAAGCGGCAAGAGGCGCGGTCATGCCGGAAACCACCTCCGAAGGCAGCCCGTACCCGGCGTTGGTGTCCCCCGTCATCACGAGCCGGACAATCCCTCCGTATTTCTGTCCGCCCTCCGCCACCACCCTGTCTCCGCCGGCAGTGCCCGGCGAATTGCCGGCGCCGCCTCCGCAGGCGGTCAAAGCCAGCGCCGCCGCGAGAAAAACTGGGATCACTTTCATTTTAGCCATGAATTTCATAAGCGATTCAATCATCCTCCTCTTTTAAATTCTTTCGAGAACCCGGTTAACCCGGTTCTATCCAAACCTGAATCCTGCCCCCCTTTCATCCGTTCTGATGCCCTCTCCCAATTTTTTCAGTTTTCGGATTTTTTAATTTATTGACGCATTGGCATTTTGACATTATTATGACACATTTCCCGGCATACTACAAGCACCATTTTTGTGAAATTATGACCCATCATTTTGGAAAGCGGAATACGCGCCCGACAAAGGCGGGCGGCAGGATACCGCCCCTGCACACGCGTCATCCGCGGCTCTGGGCGGCATCGTCCCGCCGCCCAGAGCCGTCCGAAAATCCGGACCCGCTCATACCTTCTCTGCCATACCGGCGCCACATTTGGCCGGCTTCGCGCCGTATTTCTCCCATCCGCCGCGTTCCATATATTCCGATTTATTCCGACGCGGCACATCGTTATTCCTATACCATATATACATATCCTCATTCCTATGTCACATAGCTCTAATTCTATACCCTATATCGTCATTCCGGGTAAGGTTATGCGTATAGTCCAAGAGCGGTCACATACCGTAGGGGCGGCATTTTGCCGCCCGGTTTCTATAAAACGATCCGCCTGTCGCACAAGCGGATGGACGACTCCCTGTGGGACACGACGATGATCGTCTTGTCCCTCGGGATATCCCGTAGGGCCTCGTATACCACGCTTTCGCTGTATTGATCCAGGGCGCTGGTGGCCTCGTCGAATATGAATACATCTACGTCGCGTAGAAACAGCCGCGCCAGAACCAGTCTCTGACGCTGTCCGCCGGAGAGCTTGACGCCCTTCTCCCCGATCACCGTGTCAAAGCCATCGGGCAGACTGTCGATGAAATCGAGGATGTACGCCTTGCGGCACGCTTCCCGCAGTTCTTCGTCCGCCGCGCCATCCCGGCCATAGAACAGATTCTCGCGGATCGTATCGTTGAACAGCATATTCTCCTGCATCACATAACCGATCCTGCCGTGCATGGACGCCAGGTTGATCTCCGACAGACCGACGCCGGCAAAGGATACCGTCCCCTCTGTCGGCGCAACGATGCCGGTGATGAGCTTCAGCAGCGTCGTTTTGCCGCAGCCGCTCTTGCCTGTGACCGCCACCCGCTCGCCTTTCCCGATGGTGAGGCTGAAATCGCGAAACACCGCGTTTGGCGCGCCGGGGTATGTGAAGCTGACGTTTTGGAGCGCGATGGTGTTGTCGCCGCCGGGAACGGTCCCCG